>JBFEWI010000125.1:0-5356 GCA_041546475.1 Sulfurovum sp. | reverse complement strand
TTTTAATCCTCTGAAATAGAGGACACCTTTCATCATCTTCTCGGCTTCATCTTCATGGCCTGCTCTCACCTGCCATGGTCCAAGATAGACATGACGTGCATTGATCACAGAGGAGTGCTGAAAACCATTGGGAAGTGCAAACTTCAGTGAAGAGTGGCGGTCCATCTCATCAAAAAGAAAGTCCAGTCTGTTTTCATTGAATGTTTCATGATCGACTTTTGTAATAATGGTGTCAAAATTGCTGCTGTCAAGTTCTTTGGCATGTGCATTGGTAAAATTGAAAGGAGGAACCTTGCCGACATTGACAAATCGGCCGATATCCATTTGCTTTTCAAACCCATAGGTCTCAAAGAAGGGAACGAGACCAGGATGTGTGTGAAGAAAGATCTTGCGGTAATCTCTCTTAAGTACATCCAGGAGGGTTTCTAAAAGACGCCTTCCAATTCCTTGCTTTTGGTACTCTGACCTGACCATGAAATACTTCATCTGTGCACTATGTTCAAACTCAATTGCCATCACGGCACCTACAAGTTTTCCATTCTCATAAGCCCCGTAACACAAGTGCGGAGAGTGCATCATCATCAATTTGACATGATACCCGTCTACCAACCAGCCGACATCATTGGCGATCTCGACCACCTCACTCACATCAGCAAACTTCAACCATCCTATAAACATGCAAATTTCCTATACAGGGTCACCAATTCCTGGTCATCCAGTACCCTTTTTCTTGAAGTAACGATCTCTCGTATATCGGGTAACATGTGCTTTAAAGATGCTTTATCCGCATGGATACCCAACGCCTCAAGATGATACATGATCGTAGCAGTCCCGGAGTGCTTTCCTATAGGAAATGCTCTGAGTCCTCCTACTTCTTGTGCATCAAAAGGCTCATACGCATGAGAATTTTTCATCATACCGTTCGCATGTACACCACTCTCATGAGAAAAGATATGCGCGCCTACGATAGGTGCATTGGATGCAACGGTCAAACCTGCTGCATGTGTTACAGTGTCGATCAGTGCACGTATATCTAGAGCATTCATAGGACGTTCTTGTTTATAGAGATGTTTGAGCGCCATGGATATCTGCTCAAATGAAGCATTACCGGCACGCTCACCTAAGCCGACAACGGTTGTATTGACAGAGATGGCACCTGCATCCAGACCGCTTAGTGCATTGGCATTTGCCAATCCGAAATCGTTATGCGTATGCATCTCAATAGGAAGCAGGTCCAGGTTGCTCAAAGAGCTTATCGCTTCAAACGTTCGTGTAGGTGTCAGGATACCGACTGTATCACAGTACCTAAAGCGATCTGCTTTCAGTTCAGCACCCAATGTCATGACTTCAGAGAGAAACTCGAGTGAAGCACGGGAAGAGTCTTCTGCACCGATACATACATAAAGGCCCTCTTTTTTCGCCTCGGTCACAACCTCTTCAAGTTGTCTAAGCATCTTATCTCTTTGTCCATGAAATTTCACATCGATCAATATATCTGATACAGGGATCGAAAGATCCACTGCTTTGATACCACAGGCAAGCGAGGCTTCAAGATCATGCATCGTTGCACGATTCCATGTCATCATCTGTGCATCCAGTCCTAAAGAGAGCAGTGTTTTGATATCTTCTTGTTCATGTGTACCCATAGCAGGTATACCGATCTCAAGTTCATCTGCACCACAGGCAACCAAGCCTTGTGCGATCGCTATCTTCTCTTGTGTATTAAATGCCACATACGGTGCCTGTTCACCATCTCTGAGTGTCGTATCATTGATCAATGCCATCATGCCAACCTTTAGTTCACTTCTGCTTCTAACTCTTCAGGGAGGTTGTAATACTTACGCGTCGCTTTAAGTACAGAAGCCTCGATCGGTTCATAGGCATAACTCTGGTCTGCTATAAGACCTGCAGCCTTCAGATCATTTTGCGGACAGTCCCCGATCTTCGCTGTGAGGATCAAATTACAATCTTTTAACTTCTCCAGGATCGGATCGATCGGATTCACACCGTCAGGCCCTGCACAATACTCATACTCAAGCTTACGGTGATGGATAAATCGTATCCCTCTGTCACCTGCTTCATAGATGAGGAACTCTTTGACTGAACCGAAGTGTTGGTTGATCATCCCCTCACCTGCAGTCGTTACTGCAACAAGAATGGTCTGACCGTCAGAACTTAGCTCTGCTTTTTCTTTTACCACACGCTCATTGGCTTGATCAAGGAAAAATCTGAACTCTTCAATCTTTGCCTGGCTCTCTTGGCGTGCTTCAATGTTGTAATGGTCTTCAAGTGCATCAAAGGTCATATTGCTAAACGTATCTTTGGTAAACTCAGCACCACGGTCTTCACCGATAAGCCCTACTGCATCTGCACGACACTGACGACAGTGCTGCATCAGTTTCATATCCATTCCGCAGGCTTCCTGTACTTCCATCTGCTGCTGGTCCGTTGCAGACGGTACACCATCAAGCGCAAACTTAGTACCAAATTCCGGTTCAGAAAGAATAGGCATAATATTATGTAAGAAGACACCGATCTCTTTGAGTTTCTTTGCGACTTCAGGTAAATGTTTGTCATTGATACCTGGGATCAATACAGAGTTGGCCTTAATCAAAATACCGTTTTCAACACATTTTTTCATACCTTCAAGCTGACGATCCAAAAGTATTCTTGCCGCTTCCTCTCCATAATATCTCTTATTATTATAGAAGATCCATGGATAGATCTGTGAACCTATTTTACCTGTAGTATCCACACTGTTGATGGTCACGGTAACATGGTCTATATCATACTTTACCATTTCATCGACGAAGGTTGGAAGTTCCAGTCCGTTGGTTGAGAGACACAGCTTGAGGTCGGGTGCTTTTTGACGTACCAGATCAAAGGTCTCGAATGTCTTCTTTGGATTTGCAAGGGCATCACCGGGACCGGCAATACCAAGTACACTTAAACGTTGTACTTCACCACCGACATACATCACTTTTTTTGCCGACTCTTCCGGCGTCAAACGTTCACTTGTCACACCGGGACGGCTCTCATTGGAACAATCATATTTACGGTTACAATAATTACATTGTATATTACATGCCGGCGCCACCGCAACGTGGATACGTGCATAATGGTGGTGCGCACCTTCTGAATAACACGGGTGGTTATGTATCTTGTCTTGGATATCCTGTGGCATTGCCATTTCAGCAGGATTACTTGAACTACAGCTCATTTTAGCTCCTTTATATTATAGTAGTTTTTAGGAATTCAAATGATCTCGCATCATGTAGCTATAATCATTTCTACAGCAACAATTGCAAATAGTGTTCTAGCGTTTTCCTCTACTAAAGTGATCCAATCCTACACCAACAATGACAATTTTGTCGATTTTTGGGCGACATGGATATTTTTGCTCCCATAATGCTCTTTTTTAGCCCTGCTTACGTGGAATACTATTTGCAAAATAGACTCTAAATAGTTCTAATATCTTCTGATGAAAGGTCGAAGCATGACAAAAATTGCCATACCGTTGAACAGAACCATGGGTTTCTATCACAAGAATCCAATGACGGCACCGAAGTTTGCTATATATACTATAAATGTAAGAAGAAAGAATGTAATTTTTTCACTGCTTCATGTTTTAGACAACCCTCTAAATAGCAGCCATGAAGAAGGATATGAGCAATCACAGATCCAGTGTAATTGCAATCAAAATACCTGTGCTGACATACATCACAAAGCTGAACATTATGTCATATTAGATGCTATTCAGGAGTGTAAATATTTATTGGTCGACTACTACTGCAAGAACATTGTAGATGCGCTACAGGTCGCCAATATACAAACATACAAGATACCGCCATTTATCACACAGGTAGATATGGCCATTAAAAATTTCTTATTAGGAGCTTCACTTGCAAGTACATTTAAACACATCCACCATGCGTCTTGAAGATACCCCGCTTGATATCGGTTACGCATCCGAACAGGTCACACTGACAGATGAGAGTGGAAAATCCCATACCATAGCCGGACATAATGGTAAAACACAATTACTTATCGCTGCTCCTTTTATAGATGATTCTCTCATCTCTGAAGTGAAGGAGATAGAGGCGATGATCCCAAAAGAGAGTGAGCATGAAGTGAATGTGGCACTCATTGTTGCAAATAACAAACATCAAAATCCGCATCTTGAAGGTGTGGATTTTCTCATGGATACCGAGGGGGAATTTGCTGACTGGTACGGATTAAGACTGGTTGGTGATCCGCTTCAAGGCGAACTGACCAAAGGGATCATGCTTATATCCAAAGATGGTGCTCTTTTTCATGACGACTATCCCACAGATCTACATGAACCGTTCAATCATGAAACACTTTATAGAAAAATTGTAGCTGCACAAACATGCTATACAGGAAAAGGATGCCACTAATGACAACAATACCAACAGATACGATCATAGATACCATTAAAAAAGAGCTGCGTAATCAAACCACCGTACCCTATTTTGGTTTGGGTATTTTTAAAGATACGACCACCAACGAGGGCGAGCAGATGCCTTATGATTCAGACTCAATGATCTTGATGATGAACAATGGCAGACCGATGAGCGAACGATTGATGTTTGAATACTCTCGCGCTGCCATGCACCTTGAACAGCGTCGTGGTGTGGATTATATCGTTCAACTCACCAACCATATCTATACGAAAGATTTCGAGCCTACCCCATTACAAAAATCCATCCTTGATATGTCTCCGCGTTATATCATCGATACCAATCGTGACAGCAAGATCCAGGAATTGCTTGCCTATGAACCCCATACACTGATTGTAGGTAAAGCACGTATATTGGACAACGATTACCGCTATGAGATCTATGAATGGGATATGGAGGACAAAAAATATTTTCAGGTAGAAGAAGAGGCATTGGATGATGCCAAGAAAATACTCTTCAAGCCTATGGGTACTCCGCTGCCAGAACCAAGTTTTGTCATATCAGATGCAGACTATGTGGACTGGCTCACCGAGGCGATGGGAGGATATGCGGTCCCTTCTGTTCTGAAAACCTACCGAAAAGCCAAGAAATATCTCTTCTTAGGAACTGCCTTTGACCGTGATACGGACAGAATGGTCGCCCATGAACTTACGATGGGGCTTGAAGGCGGTTATGTCATCAATGACAAACCCTTAAGCAAAAAAGAAAAAAAGTTCATAGAGAGACATAATCTTGAACATATCGACATGTCACTTGAAGCATTTACGAACGAATTTATCTAAAAGGAAACCTTATGCCATATATACCAACTGTAAAAGACCGCTCGCCTCGGGGAGAACGTTACTTTGATCTCTTTTCAAAACTGATGGGTGACC
>JBFEWI010000038.1:0-11065 GCA_041546475.1 Sulfurovum sp. | reverse complement strand
GCTGTGTCATTTTGGCAACCGTTAAAGGAGAGGATATCCACTGGCTTGCAGCCAAAGGAAGTGCTTCGAGCTGATATGCAAGATGTTTGAACTGGGAAGGGACAAAGGTCTCCCTGTCAACGGCCAAAAATGCCTCTTTGACATGTTCATCCAATGCAAAGTGTTTCTCGATCTCTGCCACAAGATTTTGTCTCTGTCTCTCTTTTATCATCAATTCAATTCCCTAATCCCTAATAATGCAGAAATTCTACCTAAAATCTAGTTAAAAAGGCTTTTTCACGTATTTGGAGACCGGGTTTTTTAGTCCATCACTATGTAACGGCGCATTTTTTTGATCTCTCTGAAGTCTATACGTCCTTCGACCGCTTCTAATGCATCATTCATCGTTACTTCCCCGGTAGGTGAAATAATGGACGATGAACTTGCCATATCTTCATCACAAGCGTTGGAGACAACCACATAACATTGGTTCATAACTGCCAAAGCACGGGAGAGTACTTCCAGGTGTGTTTTACGCTGTTTCCCCCATCTTGATGGGACAAAGACCACATCTGCTCCCTCTACCTGCTGCCACAACTCTTTGAACCGCAGCTCAAAACAGATCAGTATGGCATACTTCACCCCTTCGATCTCAAAAGGTTTGATCTTCTTCTTTTTCCCTTCGAGAAAATAAAGGTCCTCATCTCCCAGTTTAAAGAGTTTGACCTTCTCCTGCCGATGTACGATCTTATGTTTATGGATCACCACTGCCTGATTGACAAAATGCTCACCCTCTTCAAGGATAAGTGTGAAGACCACTATCTGATCATCCACCTCTTTTTTGAGTGTTTTCAGTGCATTGGCAGAAAATTTCGCAGCCGTGGCCATATGCTCATAATCGAACGAGGTCAAAAAAACTTCGGGTGCCACAACAATGTGTTTGTCTTGGTGTTCTTTCAGATGATCAAGGAGTGTATCAAGGTTTTCCTGATACCGTTTGTGGGAAGGAAGCTGCAGCGTGACAACTTCCATGGTTTTAGGCAGGATCAACATACAAAGGCCTAAAAGTCATCCAGGTCCAGACTTCCTTTGGAGTAGTTCGTTACATTTCCTTCAAAGAAGTTTGTCTTTTGGTCATTGAACTGTGAAAAGTTATCTACCCATTTGATAGGATGTTCCACATTATAGAGCTTCTCAAGTCCGACTGCATGCAGTCTTTTATCCGCAAGATACTGAATATACTGTGCGATGATATCATCTGTAAGCCCCAGTATCTGCCCCTGAGTAATATAGGCTCCCCATTCACACTCAAGTTTTACTGCAGACCTGAACATTTCATACACTTCATCGATCAGCTCTGTGGTAAAGAGGTCCGGTCTCTCTTTTCTGGTAGAGTTGATCATATTTTGGAACAGAAGCAGGTGTGTCACTTCATCTCTTTGGATAAAACGTATCATCTGTGCGGTTCCAAGCATTTTATCGGAACGTGCCAATGTATAGAGGTAGGCAAATCCACTGTAAAAATAGATACCCTCAAGAATCTGATTGGCGAACATCGCTTTGACGATATTTGAATCTGTAGGGTTGTTCGTAAGATCTTCATAGACCTTTGCGATGGCATCATTTTTGGACTTGAGCATCATATCTCTTCTCCAGAGCTCATAGATCTCTTTTGAATTTGTCGATATACTGTCTACCATCACGGCATAACTTTGAGAGTGCAATGCTTCTTCAAAAGCCTGTCTTACCAAGATAAGGTTGATCTCGGGAGAAGTCATGTAAGGGTTAATGTTATCCATGATGTTATTGGTCTGAAGAGAGTCCATAAAAATAAGTTGCGCAAGGACTTTATCATACGCTGACTTCTCAGCATCCGTAAGATTTTTATAGTCATTGACATCACGGGTCATATCTACTTCTTTTGGGAACCATGTGTTGTTCAGCATCATTTCCCATAGATTATAGGCCCATTGGTATTTGATGTCATTGAGTTCAAATATCCCTGTCGGATCACCGCCAAATATCTTACGTTCACCTGTTTTTTCTTCTGAATCAGGATTATAAATTCTTTTTCGTTCCATCTGTCCGCCTTGATAAATTTTTCATCGATTATTTTAAAACATTATACACATTTTGGCTGATGATTTAGTAAGAATAAGTCGATGTATAATTGATAAAAAACAAACTCAAATGAGTGCTTGAGCTTGCACCGGTCAGACCTTCACCATCTATGGTGCACTTCAGTGTCAAAGAGGTGCTAAAGATCTGAAAAATGCCTAAGACACATAAACATTTATATAGAAAGATCTATTCATCCCATTTATGTTTATGTGGGGTTCGTTCCAAATACTCCTGATCATAGTCGTCATCATCATAGTATTCGTCATCTGCATCCGCCCATCCGAAAAACTCATCCGTAAAGACCTTATCATACCCCATCTCAACAAGCATATCGTCAAGTATCGTATAATCTGTGCCTTTCTTTCTACAATAATCCATAAGCGTTTGCATATCCTCTTTCCCAACCCCGTTCACTTTCAAAGCAAACTCAATCTCTTGGAAGGTCATCCTACCCTCTCCTATTTTTAAATCACTGCTATACAGACAGCTTCTCTGGAAGTTTTTATGTTTCTATCCATATTGGAATTATATGTCAAAATCTGAGATTTTATGCTAAAAAAAATCTTAATTTATCTAAAAAAATAATGCTGATATTTTTATGGTAAAGGATGCTCTCTGTTTAAATATCTCAAAGCATATTTAAGAAGGTAACTTTTCAGAGGAAGTCTGTTTGAAAAAAGGAGTTGCATCTATCAAGGGAAAGTAAGGATGCATACAAAATGAAAAGCTACCTAGAAAGCCTGAAGTGTCAAAAAGGGAGAGAATGAGTCCTTCATGACTTTCATAGGGAGAGTATAGCTTCAATGTATGAAGTAAGTATGAATTCTGTCTTCTACTTACTATCTAATTGTATGAACCTTCATTTATACTTCGACTCAACTTTTGAAACACGATAACTTTTGCACGTTTTGGACTCTTTCAAAGGAGGGTATCCACATCATATGAGAATACCATATAAACGCAAAAGCTATCTAGAAAACCACGAGGCTTATAAAAGGGAGGGAGGAGGAACCTCAGTGGTTTTCATACCGCTATGATACTCTTCTTGTGTGTAACAAGTGTGAAATTTAGAGATGACTGGAAAAATTATTATTTCATCGTCAATTTGCCCACTTTTCAGTGCTTAAAATAAGCATCTTTTTTATTTTTTTAATATCCAAGGTTAAAAAAAGGCTTAAAACGTCTTATTTTGTCATTTAGATAGGTTTATTGAGCTTTTAAACCTTTTTGATACTAAAAATAATCCTTTCTAATATCTTCAAGGCAAAAAAACTTCTATTGATAAAGAATTTCCAATTTCTCGCGATAGTAGTTTGCATTTTATTTTTTGGGTTCGTTTTATTCTTTTGTTGCATCAACAAAGAAAAAAAGGAATGAAGAGTAATAAGATAAAAGTGTTGAATGAAATATTAAAGTATGCACTCCCATCTTGTTAACAAATAACTTTTTAAATTACAGTGATTTTCAATTTTGTTGAGAAGGGACTTACTATCAGTAAGTGACTAAACCAACTCATACAAAATACAATGATAAAAGAGAACTTTTACTGACAACCGACACATTCCATAGATCTATCTTCTACATCATTAGAAGATTCAGGAGACTGAGATCTTAGATAGTAGGTAGACTTCAATCCAAACTTCCAGGCATTCATGTAGATCTCATTGAGGTATTTACCGCTTGCTTTGTCCAGTGTGATAAAGATGTTCAGACTCTGTCCCTGGTCCAGCCATTTTTGTCTGATCGCTCCGGCTTTCACAAGAAGGTTCTGGTCAAGATCATAACTTGGCGTATAGTACTGCCAAGTGTCTGCAGTAAGATTCGGTGCAACTACCGGGATAAGTCCTGAAAGGTTCTCTTCAAACCACTTTCTTTTGTAAACCGGTTCGATCGCCTGTGTCGTACCTGTCAAGATAGAGATGGAGCTTGTCGGTGCGATAGCCATAAGGTAACCGTTTCTCATACCGTCTGTTTTGACTTTTTCTTTCAATCCCTGCCAGTCATGGGTATAGCCGAAGAGACCGCCTCTGTCAACTAGTTTACATGCATTCTCATTGGCTTTATCGATAGGGAAAATACCTTTGGACCAGTCTGAACCTTCAAAGTTTGGATAGCACCCTTTCTCCAGTGCCAGATTACTGGATGATTCAATCGCATAATAAGAGAATGACTCCATCACTTCGTCTATCTTGGTGAAGTGGTCATGGCTTCCCCACTCTATCTGATGTTCAGCAAGCATCTGTGATTCACCCATCACACCAAGTCCGATGGATCTTGACTTTTCATTGGTCTTCTTTACTTTAGCCAAAGGATAGAAGTTCAGGTCGATCACGTTGTCAAGCATACGGATCGCTGTAGGTACAACACGCTCCATATCTTCTTTGGTATTGACATTGGCAAGGTTGACAGAAGCAAGGTTACATACAGCTGTATCACCATCCGTTTTCTCTTTATCAACGATCCATATCTGTTTACCGTTAAGACTGTCAAGTGCTGTCACCTTTTTAGCCGGCTTTGTTTTACCGTTGTCTACAGTAAGCATCTCCTCTTCATCATAGGCTTCAGTCGTTCCATCCTCAAAGGTAAAACGTGTTTTATAGGTGTTCGGTGCAGTGTTTTGGAAGATCTCGGTACAGAGGTTTGTACTTCTGATAACACCTGCATGCTTGTTAGGATTTGCTTTGTTCGCTGTATCTTTGAATGTAAGGAACGGGTTTCCTGTCTCAAAGTAAGAACGAAGCATCTCCTTCCAGAGGGTTTTTGCAGAAACTCTTTCTCTTGTGATCTTATCCTCAGAGTTTTCAAGTTCAATATAACGCGCTTCAAACTCTTCACCATAGAGTGATGTCAACTCTGACACTTCAAACGGGTCAAAGAGCGTCCACATCTCATCTGCTTCTACCCTTTTCATAAAGAGGTCATTGAGCCAGATCGCAGGGAAGAGGTCATGTGCTCTACGGCGCTCTTCACCCGAGTTCTTTTTCAAATCAAGGAAATCACGTATATCAACATGCCACGGTTCAATATAAACTGCGATCGCCCCTTTACGTGTGCCAAGCTGGTCAACAGCGATAGCAACATCATTGGCGATCTTGAGGAAAGGTACGATACCTCCTGCAGCATGTTTGTGCCCGTCGATGTATGAACCCATACCGCGGACCAGTGACCAGTCCCAACCGATCCCTCCACCGAATTTAGAAAGCAATGCCATCTCTTTGTATCCGTCAAAGATACCTTCGATGTTATCCGGTGTTGAGCCGATGTAACAAGAGCTCAATTGGTGTCTCGGGGTTCTTGCATTTGACAAGGTAGGTGTTGCCGCCATAACTTCAAATTTACTGAGGATATCATAGAATTTTTTAGCCCATGTCTGGCAGTCAAACTCATTTTGCGCCAGGAACATGGCTACACCCATGAAGAGTTGCTGAGGCAATTCAATAGGTGTCCCGCTACGGTCTTTTAACAGATATCTGTCGTAGAGTGTACGAATCCCCAGATAGGTGAACTGAAGATCACGCTCAGGCTTAATGTAATCGTTAAGATCATCAAGGTCATATTTGTCTTTAAGGCCAAGAACGATACGTCCTTCTTTCTCTCCACGTTCAAAATGTTCACGCAGGTGGTTATACCCTGTAAAACCCGTTACCCTATGGTAAAGGTCATAAAGAAAGAGTCTGGCAGCAACAAACGTCCAGTCCGGTCTGTCAATATCAATCTTGTCAACCGCTGTTTTGATCAGTGTCTGCTGTATCTCCTGAGAAGAGATCATGTCACGAAATTGTAGCTTGGCATCTACCTCTAGTTCACTTTGACTTACCCGTACGAGTCCCTCTACTGCTGCGGCTGTATACTTCTGAATTTTACCTACATCTAAAGTTTCAACTCTACCATTCCTTTTAACAACTCTGATCATCTTTTCCCTGTCCTTATATGTTGCTTTGTCATGGTTTTTTCATGACAATCCTTAATCCGATTTTACTCAAATTTACCTTGTGTATTTTTGAAATACTGTATCATTTTTAGGCATCTTTTTTATAAGATTTGGTGATAGTATTTGAAAGGCTTTCAGACAGGGGAGTTGGTAAAAATATAAGGGATATTTATAGGATATAAAGGGTAAAAAAGTGGTATATTCTGTCTATCATTTACCGTGGACAAAGTGCCCACGGTGCAGTCTATTTATTTGAAGACTCTTTTGAAAATAGCATCTACATTTTTAGTATAGTAATCGTAGTTGAAACACTCTCTGATCTGTGCTTCGGAAAGTTTGGATCTTAACTCTTCATCTGCAAGCAAATGTCCTAGGTATAGTGATTCACCTTCGTCATTGATCGTCGGTTTGCCTTGCTGGATCTCTTCCCACACTTTCATTGCATTTCTTTGAACGATCTTATATGCATCTTCTCTACTTACACCCGCTTTAGGAAGCTCTAGCAAGACTCTCTGAGAGAAAACCAATCCGCCCGTAAGGTTAAGGTTCTACATCATGTTCTCAGGCATGACTGTGAGGTTTGCTATCACATTGTTCATTCTGTGCAGCATAAAATCTGAAGTGATAAATGCATCCGGAAGCCAAAATCTTTCAGTAGAAGAGTGAGAGATATCTCTTTCATGCCAGAGTGCTACGTTTTCCATAGCCGGAGCGGCATAGGCTCTGATCATTCTGGCAAGACCGGTGATATTTTCTGTAAGGATCGGATTTCTTTTATGCGGCATCGCCGAAGAGCCTTTTTGCCCTTTTGCAAAATACTCTTCGGCTTCATACACTTCTGTTCTCTGCAAGTGTCTGACCTGTACCGCGAATTTTTCTACAGAAGAAGCCATCAGTGCCAAGGCAGTTGCCAGTCTTGCATACCTGTCTCTATGTACTACCTGGTTGGAACAAGGCTCAGGCTTTAAACCCAATTCAGCCATAGCCAACTCTTCAAGTTCAAGTGGCGCATGTGCAAAGTTACCCATCGCACCGGAGATCTGACCTACAGCGATCACTTCCATCGTCTCTTCAAGGTTCTTAAGATGTCTGGCCATCTCGTCATACCACACTGCCAAAGTCAAACCAAAGGTAATAGGCTCACCATGGATACCATGACTTCTTCCTACCATGAGGGTCATTTTATGTTCTTCGGCACGTTTTTTGATAGATTCCATGAGCATCTTTACATCAGCAATGATGATCTCCAGAGAAGCTTTCATTTGAAGAGCAACACCTGTATCAACCGCATCTGAAGATGTCATACCATAGTGGAACCATCTGGACTCCTCTCCAAGACTTTCACTGACACTGGTATTGAATGCGATCAGGTCATGTTTGGTGATCGCTTCGATCTCTTCTATTCTCTCCACTGAGAAGGTAGCATTATTGACGATCTTTTCGCAGTCATCATCAGGAATAAGCCCCAATTTATTCCATGCCTTTACAGCAGCTTTTTCAACCTCAAGCCACGCTGCATATCTTGCATGTTGTGTCCAATGTTGTGCCATCTCTTCTCTTGAATATCTTTCAACCATTTTCTTTTCCTTGGTGTTTTACATTGCACCCCTCGTTCCCGTGATCTCTGTGGGAATAGATAGCTTAATACAATATAGAAACAAATTTTTTATGCTAGAATTCTACCAAAATAGCAGTTAATAATACGACTAGTCATATGGGTTGGCTACTGAAGTCAAGTACGAAAATGCTGTATAAGCGATGTACTAAATGCTGAGTCATGGAACCCAGTGTCAACAATCTATTTTCTAAGCAATTGACAAGATGTCAAAGTTTTAGAAACAGACAATTTTTGGACGTTGTTCTGAAGCGTCCTATTACATAAAAAAGGTGAAGCAGAGATGCCATTTGTCAAAGAGAAATTTACAGTAGCAGAGAAAATGCCTGCATTTGTATTTATCATGCGTACCTTTAATCTTTCACAGGGACAAGCCCAACGTGTGATCTCCAAAGGTAGATTGCTGATCGATAACACCTCTTTTTTCCGTTCCGGAGAACATATAGAAGGTGAAGTGGAAGTGGTCTATTTCAAACCCTCTTCACAAGAGAACCCTCCTCTCTTTCACACCAAAGACTTTATGGTCTTTGAGAAATATTCGGGTGTATTGGTCCACCCCAATACCATGGCAACCCCCTACTCTCTACTCGATGAAATTCGTACTGTTGCCGGAGATGATGCGAATGCTGTGCATCGTATAGATATGGAGACATCCGGTTTGCTTTTGGCAAGCAAACACAAGCACTCCGAATCTTTTCTAAAAAGTGCCTTTGAAGCTAGGAATATCCAAAAATCCTACCTTGCATGGGTAGATGGAAAACTCACAGACCCCTTCTCTTCGAAAGCACCCATCAAGGTAAACAATGACTACAGCCAAAGCAAGCATAAGGTCTTTATCTCTGAAGAAGGGAAAGCATCACACACAGACTTTATCCCCTTGGAGTATGATGAAACACTTGATGCTACGCTTGTTGCCTGCTACCCCCATACAGGAAGAACGCATCAGATAAGGGTCCATTTGTTTCACGTGAAACATCCTATTTTGGGTGATCCCCTATACGGAACCACCTTCAAAACTGCCAATGCTTACCTCGAAGAGGAACTCAGCCCGGAGGATCGCATGAAAGAAACGGGAGCAAGCAGACTGATGCTTCATGCCCATAGCTTGACCTTCACTATGGGATCAAAGTTTCATATAGAGAGTAAAAGTAATTTTGCCCAGATGAAAGAGCTGATCTGCGAGAAAGAAAAAAGAGTATTTAATAAAGAATAAGGAGAAAACTACTTCTCCTCATCGCTCCGAGAGTCATAGATGAACCACCCTACGCCAATGGCTGCTACCACTATGATAAAGCCCAACATAAAAAGTTCCAAAGTTGACATCACACCTCTCCTTCTAATTCTTGTTCTCTTAACTGTCCACAGGCTGCTGAAATGTCCAGCCCTTTAGACTCACGTATCGTACAATGCAAACCTCTTTTGGTAAGATACTCCTGGAACTCTTTCATATCTTTTTCACTTGGACGTTTGAACTCCGTACCACCATACGGATTAAAATAGATCAAATTGACCTTGGCTTTGATACCGTCAAGAAGAGAAAGAAGTTTCTTCGCTGCAGAGATATCGTCATTGACATCTTTGATGACAAGATACTCGAACATGACTCTTTTTCTGTCATTGACAGGAAAGTTTTTTACCGCAGTGATGATGGATTCAATATTGTATGCTTTGTTAATAGGCATCAACTGTTGTCTCAATTCATCGTCAACCGCATGTAACGAAATGGCCAAATTTACCCCAAGTTCCATCTTTCCAAGTCTCTCTATCTTTGTACTGAGCCCGGAAGTAGAAATGGTTTGTCTATGTGTGGCTATTGCCATTCCCTCAGGGTCAGCAAATATCTTGACAGCTTTTGCCACTTCTGTCAAGTTGTCAAGTGGTTCACCCATACCCATGAAAACAATATTGACACGTCGGTTGGCATCGATGGCATTGTCTTTTTTGATCATCCGTACCTGTTCAACGATCTCACCCGCTGTCAGGTTACGCATAAACCCACCCTTTGCGGTCAAACAAAAAGCACATCCTACCTTACACCCTACCTGAGATGAGATACAAACCGTATAACGTTCTTGATGCTTGACAGATCCATCTTCATGATACTCCTTCTCTCTCATTAAAAGGAGAACAGATTCGACTGTATGTTTATCATGGAGCTCGAAAAGATATTTACGGCTTCCGTCTTTAGAGTTCTGTACCATCACTGTTTTGAGAGGTGTAAGGGTATATTCATTTTCCAGTTTTTCTCTCATCTCTTTGGGGAGATTTTTCATCTCATCAAATGACATAGCGTATTTATGGTAGATCCAGTTATAGATCTGTTTCGCACGAAAAGAAGGTTTGATCACATCACCTAACTCTTCTTTTGTAAGATCTTGTATTATTTTTTTCATTTATTTACTTTCTTTTATATACTTCGTTAATCTAAGCATGGCTTCTTTATGGTTATTCATAAAGTCCTTATGTGCATTTTCATCACAATAGTTGGTTACGATGAAAATACCTGCTGCAGGAATTTCAAAAGATTTAGCTACCTTCAGTACGGCATAGTATTCCATATTCTCTAAATGGATATTTTTGGAAAGATACGCTTTCCCGATCTCTTTGTTCATTGTAATATAATTAGAACTGTTCACGATTGTTTCACGTGAAACATCTTCTGCAGTGGAGACCATATTGTCTATAGGGGTATAGGAACCGCCTGTGAAGAAACTGTTCTCTATATTCGCTGCAGTCTTTGATTCTATAATGTCAAAGATTCTTTTTTCACCATACGAGCCTGCTGTCCCGACGAACAATAGAAACTTTGGTTTTTGTGACGTACATAGACGCGTTAAATTGATCGCAACGTCTGTCATGCCAATACCAACGGGCAAAGCAAAATCAAACTGCTCACTCTCTCCTGCACAAATGATCATAAATTACATTCTCACCGGGATATTCTTCCCTCTAAGATAGCTTTTTAATTCCATAATGTCAATCTCTTTAAAGTGGAAGATCGAAGCTGCCAAAGCAGCATCCGCATGTCCGATCGTAAATGCCTCTTCTATATGCTGCATGGTTCCCGCACCTCCTGATGCAATGACCGGGATATTGACAAGATCACTGATCTTTCTATTGAGGGCATTGTCAAATCCTGCTTTTGTTCCATCTGCATCCATAGAGGTTACAAGCAATTCACCTGCACCTCTTTCATAGGCTTCTTTTGCCCATTCAAGTGCATCGATACCTGTATCGTTACGTCCCCCATGCGTAAAGACATGCCATTTGTCTTCTGCGACTCTTTTGGCATCTATTGCCACTACGATACATTGGGATCCGAAACGTTTTGCTCCCTCTTCAATGAATGCAGGGTTCTTTATGGCTGCAGAGTTCACACTGACCTTATCACATCCTACATTGAGAAGATTATAGATGTC
>JBFEWI010000087.1:0-7128 GCA_041546475.1 Sulfurovum sp. | reverse complement strand
GCGTATGTGATTTGGTATATCGACCTTTAGATGTTGTACACCCATCTACAATGCCTTTTTTATAGTTTACAGGAAAGTTTTTACCGAAATAGATACCACTATGGTAATAGCCTTCTTGATGTACGGGTTCATTGTTATGGCCACAGCCGGTTAAATAGAATAACACACTGCCAATGACGAATAATGATATGGATCTTCGTGGAAACATCTCTTCACCTTTTTGCTCAAATGTGAAAATTATAGCGATTCTTCCCCTAATTTAGGTATAATTTCGTAATTCATATACTATGGTTATAATATACGATAGTTTTTTTCACAAAATTAAAGGTTTTTAAATGTTTGTAGATAGCGTAGAACTAACTATTAGTTCTGGTAAAGGTGGCGCAGGAGCCATCTCTTTTTGGACAGAAAAATTTGTCACCAAAGGCGGACCTGACGGTGGTGATGGCGGCCGTGGAGGTTCAGTATATTTTAAAATAGACAACAATACAGATACCCTCTCAGCACTACGTGGGCGAAACCATATCAAAGCGGAAAATGGCCGTCCTGGAGAAGGACGAAAGTGTTACGGTCGTAAGGGACATGATACGATCATAACAGTGCCTCCGGGAACTACGGTAGTAGACATTGATACCGGTGAAGAGCTGCTTGATCTTGTCAACGAAGGAGAAGTAGTACTCTTTCTTGAAGGAGGCAAGGGCGGTTTGGGAAATATGCACTTTAAGAGTTCAAGCAACCAGAGACCTACCTATGCACAGCCTGGACTTCCGGGTATCACCAAGCATGTAAGACTTGAAATGAAACTCATTGCAGATGTAGGTTTAGTGGGGTATCCGAATGTAGGAAAATCTACACTCATCTCTACGCTCTCGAATGCAAGACCGCAAGTAGCCAACTATGAGTTTACAACTCTGACCCCGAAACTCGGTGTCGTACATGTCGGTGACTTCGATTCTTTTATGATGGCTGATATCCCTGGTATCATCGAGGGTGCCAGTGACGGTAGAGGTTTGGGATTGGAGTTTTTGAAGCATATTGAGAGAACCAAAACATTACTTCTTATGATCGATGCGGCAAATTACAGAGAGATGAAGTATCAGTATGAGACACTTCTGGTAGAGTTAAAACGTTACTCTGAAACACTTGCCACACGTAAGCATGCGATCGCCATTACCAAAATTGATTCACTTTCTCAAGATGAAGTGAATACTTTGACAGAAACATTCTTGGCAGATATAGGTTTGGAAGCGAATGATACATTACATCAATATAAAGCAGATACTAACTATCTAAGTTATGGGTTCAAGACAGATTTCGGTCTAAATCTGCCAGAAGAGAAACCGTTTTTTGTACTTCCTATCTCATCAGTAGCACATTTAAATACGGAAGCACTGCGTTATGCGATCGGTGATTTTGTCAAAATGGTGAAAGAAGAAGCTTAGTAAGTAGGTCTGATGAAAAGAATAGTCATTAAAGTGGGTTCCCATGTTTTAACAGAAAATGGTGCCATTGCCAAACCACGTATGCTGGCATTGGTACAACTGATAGCTGAACTGAAAACACATCACTATGATGTGATCTTAGTGAGTTCAGGTGCAGTATCTGCAGGATATACACAGTTACAGCTGGATAGGAGTCAAGTTGCAAATAAGCAGGCATTGGCTGCAATAGGCCAGCCACTGCTTCTTAAAATGTATCAGGAGAAGTTTGCCAGATTTGATCTACTCTGTTCTCAAGTTCTTTTGAGCGCAGATGTGTTTGGAGAGCCAGAACATATAGCACATGCAAAAAATGCGATAGATACATTGCTAAAGAACAATGTAGTTCCTATCATCAATGAAAATGATACGGTGAGTATCGAAGAACTGGTCTTTGGAGACAATGACAGACTCTCTGCACATGTTGCACACTACTTTGATGCATCCCTACTTGTCATACTCTCGGATATCGATGCCTTTTATGACAAAGATCCAAATAAATATGACGATGCTACACGAAGGGCAGAGGTCAATAGGCTGGAAGAGGATGAACTCAACGCCGAACATACACCGAACAATGAATTTGCAACAGGCGGTATTGTGACTAAACTACAGTCTGCAGATTTTTTAATGAGACATAACAGAGAGATGTTTTTAGCAAGTGGATTTGACCTGAGTGATGTGAAAGCGTTTCTTGTAGAGGGTGTGCATAAAGGTGGAACACTTTTTAAAGCCTAAACTGTAATTTATAATTAAGAAGAAGAGAATGAAATACAAAATAGTCTATATGGGAACTCCCGACTATGCAAAAGAGATACTCAACACACTGATAGAGGCTGAAGATATGGAAGTCTCTTTGGTACTTACACAGCCGGACCGTCCTGTCGGACGTAAGAAGGTTTTGACCGCTCCTCCGGTAAAAGAGTTAGCTCTGCAACACGGTATTGAAGTGCTACAGCCTCATCGTTTAAGTGATGAAGGGATTGAAGAGACGATCAAAGCGTTGAACCCTGATTTTATCGTGGTGGCAGCATTTGGACAGATCCTGCCTAAAAGTATACTCGACATTGCACCCTGCATTAACTTACATGCTTCACTTTTACCTCAATATAGGGGTGCCTCTCCTGTACAGCAATCTCTACTGAATGGAGATGAAAAAACGGGTGTTACATCTATGTTGATGGAGGAGGGGTTGGATACGGGTCCGATGCTTGAAAAAATAGAGTTCGTCATCCCCGAAGAGATGCGTCTTCATGCCTTGATGTCACAGTTGACCTCTGATGCATGCAGATTGACACTCAGTACCATTAGAAATTATGAGCGTATTACACCTCAAGTGCAAGATGAAGCGGAGGCAACACTTTGTAAAAAGATCAAAAAGAGTGACGGTGAAGTGGATTTTTCAGATGCAAGACTCATCTATAACAAATACCGTGCCTTTGAAGGTTGGCCAGGTATTTTTGCTGCGAACGGTACGAAATTCGATGGTGTTTCTCTGGTAGATACAGGGTCACATAACAGGGCATTCGAGATCCTCTCTTTTATAGAGGAGAGCGTAGTAGTGGGATGTGTGAAAGGATCTTTGCAGATCGAAACGATCCAACCCGCATCCAAAAAGGCAATGACAGCCAAAGCATATTGTGTTGGAAGGGGGTTGAAAGTTGGAGATAGTATCATTTGAGACCCTTGCTTCTACACAAAAATATCTTTTGGAACAATTAAAGAAGCAAAACCTGAAAGCCCCTTTGGCAGTGATCGCCAATCAACAGCATGCGGGGATCGGAAGCCGTGACAATATTTGGTCAGGAGGTGAAGGGAACTTTTTTGCTTCTGTCGCAGTGAATTTGGATGATCTTCCTGAAGATCTACCGCTTGAATCTGCTTCCATTTATTTCTCTTTTATCATGAAACAGACACTTGAGACACTTGATAAAAATATCTGGTTAAAATGGCCCAATGACTTTTATATAAATGATGAAAAAATAGGCGGTACAATTACAAAAAAATTTAAAAATACGTTAGTATGTGGAATGGGAATAAATTTAAAAAATTCTCAAAATGGCTATAGAGCCTTAGAATGCGATATTTCAGCCCAAAATCTACTGGAAATGTACCTTGAGAAAATGGAAAAATTTCCAAAATGGAAGCAAATCTTTAGAGAGTATGAGATAGAATTTGAGCTTAGTAGAAAGTTTTCAGTTCATATTGAAAACGATAAAAAGAGCCTGTCAGAAGCTACGTTGTGTGAAGACGGCTCTTTAATTTTAGAGGGGAAGAGGGTGTTTAGTTTACGATGAGTGAAATAATTAGTATAGCCAACCAAAAAGGTGGTGTAGGAAAAACAACAACAGCAGTCAATCTGGCAGCCTCATTGGCTGAAAAAGGGAAGAAAGTCCTTCTTCTTGACATTGATCCGCAGTCCAATGCAACGACAAGTTTGGGCTTCAGCAGAGGAGATTATGAATATAACATCTATCATGTACTTATCGGAAGCAAAAAGCTTTCGGAAGTGATCCTGAAAACAGATGTTAAAAACCTTAAACTGGTGCCTTCTAACATTGGGTTGGTCGGTATAGAAAAAGAGTTTTATAATCCTAAGGCAAAAAACAGAGAATTATTCCTGAAAGGAAAAATTCAAGAGGTCGCTTCGAAATTTGATTTTATTATCATAGATTCACCGCCGGCATTGGGCCCTATTACCATTAATGCTTTGAGTGCATCTGATTCTGTGATCATACCGATCCAGTGCGAGTTTTTCGCATTGGAAGGATTGGCACAGTTACTCAACACGGTTGGACTTTTGAAAAAGACGATCAATCCGAAACTCAAGATCAAAGGTTTCCTACCTACGATGTATTCAGGTCAGAATAATCTTTCAAAGCAAGTGCTTGCTGACTTGAGCCATCACTTTAAAGATAAACTTTTCCACGTAAAAAAAGGGAAGAAGTGTATCGTTGTACCACGAAATGTCAAGATCGCAGAGAGTCCGAGTTTTGGCAAACCAGTGACTTCGTATGCTGGAAGTTCAAAAGGTTCTGTTGCCTATAGGGACCTGGCAACAGTTATTGTAAGAGGTTAGGTATGGCATTAGGCAGGGGACTGGGAGAGATCCTTTCTGAAGTAGAAGAGGCGTATGAAAGAGACTTAAGCGATATTGATCGTTTTGAGCTTGAGTCTCAAGGTGCCAGGGTAGAAGATATCGCTGTTGAAAGCATTGCAGCAAACCCATTTCAACCACGTAAACATTTTGATGAACAGGCCCTCAAGGAGTTAAGCGACTCTATTGCAGAGCATGGACTGCTTCAGCCTATCGTAGTGATAGAAAAAGAAGACGGGTATCTTCTGATAGCCGGTGAGCGTCGTCTTAGAGCACACAAACTTGCAAATCTTACTACTATAAAAGCAATAATTGCCAATGTGGACATAGATGAAATAAGACTTCGTGAGCTTGCACTGATCGAAAATATACAAAGAGAAAACCTCAATGCCATTGAACTGGCAAACTCTTATGCCGAGTTGATAGAAGTACATAATATCACGCATGATGACCTCTCTTCTATCGTGCACAAGAGCCGCTCTCAGATCACCAATACCATGCGTCTTCTCAGCCTCTCCTCTTATGCTCAGGAACAGCTTGTCGAGGGGACTATATCACAAGGACATGCAAAGGTCCTGGTCGGACTTGATGAAAAGAAACAAAAGATTGTGATAGACAGTGTCATCGGTCAGAAACTCAGTGTACGTGATACAGAAAATATGGTGAAGAGTCATAAAGAGAGTGGTTCTGTATCTAAATCCAAACCTGCTCCTGTGAAGTTACTGGAAAAATATGCTGATATTTTGGCAGAAACTTTACCTTATAAACATAAGTTAAAAGCAAAAAGTATTGAAATCCATTTTGAAGATGAAAAAGAGGTTGAAAAATTTTTGCTACAAATAGAGACAAACAAGAACAAATAAATACATTTTGAAACAATTTTGAAATAAAATCTACAATTCTCCTTTATATTTAAAATACAAAGAGATTTTAATCATATCCTCATGACAATAATGTTAAAATTACGCGAAATTACATGAGGAGTTTTAATGCTTGACATACAACCACCATTAATGTTGTTCGTATTGGCTTTGTTCCTAACCCTTCTTGTTCTTCTAAATAATATGCTATTTCAGCCATTGGTAAAATTCATGGATGACAGAGATCACTCTATAGCAAAAGATTTGGAAGCTGCAAAAGGTCTTAGTGGTAACAGTGACGAACTAAATGCAAAGGCAGATGAAATTATTAGCAATGCTAAAAATGAAGCTGCGGGGATCAGACAGAAAGCAATTGATGATGAAAAAACATTGGCTGCAAGTAGAATTGAGACTAGACAAAATGAATTGGAAACTGAGTATAACAAATTCATAGAAAAGCTAAACTCTGACAAAGAGAACCTTAAAAACTCTCTTCTTTCTCAAATGCCTCTATTTAAAGAGAGCTTAAAAGCTAAATTTAGCAAATTATAGGAAGGAATGAAGATGAAAAAAATAGCACTATGGTCTTTGCTTATGGTACCTGCTGTAGTTTTGGCTAGTGGTGGTGATGCAGAGTCAAGCCGTTACTTTGCTCAAACTGGTAGAGAGTCAGACTTTTGGCCAAGAGTCATTAACTTTACGATCTTTGCAGCTTTGCTTTATTATTTGATCGCTAACCCGATCAAAAACTTCTTTAAAGGGAGAAGTGAAGGTATTGCAATGCAATTGAATGAGATCGAAAAGAAACTCCAAGCAGCGAAAGATGAGAAAAAAGAGGCGCAGAACCGTTTAGATGAAAGTAAAAAGAGAGCAGAAGAAATTCTTGCAGATGCGAAAGCTGAAGCAGTTCTCTTGGCAGAAAAGATCGCAACTGCAAATCAAAATGAGTTAGCACTTTTAGATAAACAACTTGAAGAGAAAATGTCTCTAGAAGAGAGAAAAGCAGCAAGAGAAGCCATCGATGAGATCTTGAGTGAGAATATCACAGCAGATGACATCATGTTAGATGAAGCTAAAGTTGTTGAAATTATTTCTAAGAAGGTGGCGTAATGGAAGAGTTAATTGCTAAAAGATATGCGAAAGCACTTTCTTCTGTATCTAAAGACCTAGCAGGTGCTTTAGAAGTACTTAATGTAGTGAGTGAAGTAGTAAGAAGCACGGAGATCAAGTCAACATTGACATCTCCGATCATTTCAAGTGAAGATAAGACAGCAATGATCTTATCTGCACTGGGTGAAGGTGATGCAACACTTGTGAACTTCATTAAGATCTTAGGTGAAAACGGAAGACTTGATTTGATTCCTGCTATTACAAAAGTATTGAATTCAGATCAGCAAAGAGTTGCAAATGAGTATGAAGGTGTATTGAAAAGTACATCATCACTGGATGACGCAGCAGTTGCTAATCTTGAAGAGACACTTAAAAAGTATACAGGTTCAATGATCAAATTGAGACAAGAAAAAAGTGACTTTGACGGGGTACGTGTTTCAGTCGATGATTTGGGTATAGAGGTAAACTTCTCTAAGCAGAGAGTTAAAGAACAGTTAATTGATTTCATTAAGAAATCTTTGTAGTTATCTAATAGAAAGGAGTATCAGTGGCAGTTAAATTGCAAGCAGATGAGATAAGTTCG
>JBFEWI010000080.1:0-7627 GCA_041546475.1 Sulfurovum sp. | reverse complement strand
GGATATGCCGAAGTGATCAAGATCACCTATGATGATAGCATCATTACCGTAGACACGCTACTGGAGATCTTTTTTGTGATACACGACCCTACCACACTAAACAGGCAAGGCGCGGATAGAGGTACCCAGTACAGATCTACCATCCTTTATACCGATGAAGAGACCAAAGAGGCAGCAGAGGCAGCACTTCAAACAGCGCAAAAAGACTATAAAGACCCTATTGTCACGACTATAGAACCTTTAGAGTCTTATTACACAGCAGAGGCCTACCATCAGGACTACTACCGCCAAAACACTATGCAGGGGTATTGTATGGCGGTTATTCCGCCGAAGCTGGCCAAACTCAAAGAGAAGTTCGGCAAAGAGATGGCGTAGTTACTTACCGCTTAGAGGATTGTCACTGCGTTTTTTGACCTTCCTCTCCTGTTCTTCACTTATATTCGGCGTAGAGAACTCTACTTTCCCAGCGATAATGCATCCTTTGCATCCCGGTTCACAATGATGATGCAGTTTTAAACACCACTCCTTATCCTCACCTTTTGTTCCCATAAATTGACATCCCCAACCACTGCTCATTGGATTCTCCTAATATCGTATCTCAAAACCATCGGTTCTAAATTCCGCATCATGAATGATCTCATAGCGGATATCTTCTACAGAGCTCGAAGGTGATCCATCTTTTAAGATACGCATAAACGTATCGAAATCATCATCAAACACTTCAGCAACAACCTCAACGGTACCATCCTCAAGGTTCTGTATATACCCTTTATACTGCTGTTTCATCATAGCCTGAGAAACAAACTTGCGATAGAATACACCCTGTACTTTACCAAAAATAATGAATCTATACCACTCCATATTCGTCCTTCAGGCCCTGTAAAAACTCTATAATGCGCTGTTGGAACAAAGTATCATCTTCACTGTCCATACATTCATGCAGTTGCATAAGAAGCCCCATATCTATCTTTGATGCAAAACGGGGAAACTCTTTGGTCTCTTTCTCAACCAACATAATAAGGTGCTCAAAATCCAGCCCATTATTGGTTATGATCTTTGTATGGTACTCATTGACCGTATCGATGAGAAGTTCTGCTCTCTCCTGATCTTCACTATAAATGCTATGGGCTATCTCTTTGAGTTTTTGTTTTTCACATTCACAGATCTCACCATTTGATGAAACCATAAGGGTGAGGATCTTTGCTCTATACTCTAAAGAACTATGATGGTATACCAGTAATTCTCTAAACATTTTCATAAAATTACGTTTTAAAAATTTAAACACAACAGGCCCTTACGATTTATTAACACTATTTTAACAAAATAATACTATAGTTTTATCACTATTTACAAAAGAGGCTGTCTCAAT
Organism: Sulfurovum sp.; assembly: GCA_041546475.1. GTDB lineage: Bacteria > Campylobacterota > Campylobacteria > Campylobacterales > Sulfurovaceae > Sulfurovum. The sequence continues at coordinate 6,258 of JBFEWI010000080.1, read as the reverse complement.
GGGCAATATAGATTTAATTATTATCTTAACAACCGCTTTTTTAGGAAGTGTCGGACATTGTATTGGTATGTGTGGCGGGATCGTTGTTGCATACTCTTCCACAAAAATAGATCAAAGAACAAGTTATATGCAACAGACAGCTGCGCACTTGGCCTATAACTTTGGACGTGTTACGACCTATGCGATCTTGGGTGCTGCATTTGGTTATGTGGGTCAAGTGATCGCCTTTACACCCACGACCAAAGGGATACTGTTTCTTATCACAGGTATTCTGATGATACTCGCAGGCCTTTCTCTGATAGGAAATCTCAAATTTCTGAATTCTGCAGAGTGGTCCGTTTCCAAATATGCCTGGTATCAAAACAGCTTCAGAAAACTGATGTCAGACAAATCGTATCTGAGCTTTTATCTTTTAGGTTTGCTCAATGGTATCATCCCTTGCGGGCTTGTCTACTCTTTTGCTATTTTTGCGGCAAGTACGGCTGCCCCCCTTTCCGGTGCTTTGGTGATGGCAACCTTCGGACTGGCTACCATCCCCGCACTTTTCTTTTTAGGCTTTCTCACAAAGATCCTGCAAAAAGGATCCCTACGCGGTACTATGATGAAGTTGGCTGCTCTGCTGGTCATTCTGTATGGAGGGATCACACTCTATAAAGGCTATAACTTCATCGCACATCCGCAAATGATGAAAGAGAGAATGGATAAAATGCATGAAGAAAGTACAGATGGTACACTTACCGGACAATTTAACGGTATGAAATGTGCTCCTGGAAAATGCGGTTGACATAATCCTTTATTTATCCTCTTTGATATATTAAGTGGTGACTTCTATTTCGTCAGGGTTCTCAATCACATATAGTATAAAAGACACCCCATCACCTTTGGCATCTACCAACCATATTAAATCATGAAAAATTTAGCGTGATCACTTATATAATATTGTTATAATTAGTAATAAAGAATAATAAAAGATATACTATAGTTATATTATTCTTTAAGAAGGAAGAAAACAATGAAGTATGTTATAACATTTACAATCTTCAGCGTCCTTTTACTTGCCAAAAATGAATATGATGATCTAACATGGGGTACAGGGATTGTAGCAAGAAGTGCTTCTATCCCCTATTATGACCCTGTTGTCACAGACGATACTCTCAATGACTTTGTTCCTCTATTTTATTATGAAGATGATTATGTTTACCTACATGGGTTAACCTATGGGTTCAAGCTCTATACACTGGATAACTGGCAGTTCTCTGCTTTGGGTCGGGTTCGCTTCCTGAACATTCCCCAAGAGTACCAGAATGAAGTACAGGGAGATACCATGGATTATGGTTTAAGAGCCCGATACTTTCTCTATGATAATCAATACATCGATCTTGAAGTGATGGAGAACCCTGATAATAGCACCCATGCCAATCTCACCTACTCTGCCAACCTCAAATATGATGATCTCTACATTGAACCGCATGCTACACTGCGAGTCAAAGATGCAACATTCAATACACAACACTATGGTCTAGATAAAGAGGATATCAAAGAAGATATTGACCTTGCTGCAGGTCTAGACCTCAAGTATCATCTCTGGTCTAACTTCTACCTCATAGGAAGTGCCGATATTAATTGGCTTGGCAATAATGTTCAAAAGTCATCAACCATAGATGAAGATTACGAATACACTCTGATGGGTGGTTTTGGGCTTCTTAACGACAAAAACAAAAAATACTTCGCTGTCGAAGGCATGAAGCCATATATCCGACTGGCACATGGATGGGCTACGCCATCAGATTTAGAGGACATTTTGATCGGCGATATCGAATCCGATGACTATAACAATCAATCTACCTCACTCTTTTACGGACACCCCCTTTCAAAAACATTCTTTAATCTACCTCTAGAGGTCTATCTAACGCCGGGACTTGCTTACCATTACTCTTCAGACGTGCAAAAGAGTACTCTGGAGTATATTTTGGGCTTTAAGTTCTACTATACACTCCCACTCCCAAATGTTGATATGAGACTGGGTTTGGGTGAGGGTGTCTCCTATATGAATGAAGTCATTTACATAGAAGAGTCAGAGATAGAGGGGAAAGGACTCAAGCCGAGCAGTTTGACATTCTATCTAGATGTGAGTGTCGATCTTAACCTTGGCTTCCTCCATGACGATCTTGAACCGCTCTGGATCGGTACAGCGATACACCACCGCAGTTCCGGATTTGAAGAGGTATCCCTCTTTGGCCGTCTCAAAAGTGGTAGCAATTATAATACTGTTTATCTACAGTGGCACTTCTAACGGAACCTCATTCTAAGACTATTTCACAGGCAGTCAAACCTTTTTTGAAACATTGACTGTACTGTTGTGCGATCTTGACACGCTCTTTGGTAGCAGGATGGGAAGATAGATAATCCAGGATATCCTCATCAGATGTTTTGCCCATTTTATCATTGGTGGATCTCTCCATATAAGACATCATACGATTCATGATATCTGAAAATGCCATCGGATCGATCCTGGCACGAAGCATCTGTTCAAATGCATAGCGGTCTGCTTCAGATTCGTGGCCGCGCGAATAGCTGCTGCTTACAAGAAGAGAACCTAGCCCTACGCCCATATCTGCCAATCCGTTGCTATCTCCCACTATCATCATTGCAGCGACGGTGATAAATGTACTCTCGATCACCGTCTCTAAAGTATGACGATGTACGACATGTCCCATCTCATGCAGCAGTACAGCATCAATTTCATCTTGAGTCTGTGATAACTCTACAAATTTATCTGTTAAGATGATATCTCCCGAAGGCAATGCCAATGCATTGGGGATGCTTATATTTCCGTCACGCCATAAACGGAAATGCACTCTGTAGCTGATCTCTTTATCTTCACTTAATGGAACTAATTGCGATGTAAAATGTTGGCGTATCTCTTCCATTTTAGATTGTGGGACCTGACTCTTTTCAAAGATATACTTATCAAGAAACTCTAAAGTATGCGCAGCAATAAGTTCATTGGTTTTATGCGGCAGCATATGGGCTATCTTTGTACTGCTCCACGGTACACCCCATTTAAAAAATCCAAATGCAGTAAATGCCGTGATCATAATTGCTACAAAGACCCATCTAAGCTTTGACTCCAGAGTGTGGATCAAGCCATTGCTTAACAACTGTTTTTTAAAGGTATCATCGATAAAGTCGTTCTCTTTAGTAGCGAAGATCGAGCCATCTTCAAGTGTGATCTTTCGTTCCGTATTTCCCAGTCTGTTGCCTACATTTAATGCAGATAACTTACCTTCGTATATAGCGCCGTTTTCTATATTGATCACATAGGTAGTGTCAGATGTTATTGCAAGTGTCGCATCCAAAGATGCTGCACTTCCCTGTGCATACCACTTGCCTTGTATCATATCTCTAAAAACCCAATCCTACATCTACATCAAAGGCATCACCTATCTGTTCACCCAATGATGATGATTCATTTTGTTTTTGAGTCATATATTGATCAAGTCCTGCATCGGTATGCACCTGTGTATTTTCCAACATGACCCTTGCTACCCTTACTTTTGCCCATGGCATAGCAAGACCTAGTGTTGCGATCACAGCCAAAAAGTTTGTCATCATGATCCATGCAAGTTGTTTTGCTTTGAGTGTAGAACCAAAGGAAATTTCATCATCCAGAGTAGTGTTTTGATAGACATAGGTACGCTGTCTTGTCATAGCATATGCCATAATGAACATAGATGCAAGTATCATCCCTAAATAGGCCAATCCTACAATAGGCATGATAGCAGCCATCTTCGCCTGCATCATTTGAGGATCATTGGCTGCTTCCTGAAGAGAAACAAGTGTTTCAAGACCTACCGTAGCATAGACCAAAGCACCTATGATCAATGCTGTGGCAACCATCGTCAATAGTGCAATACCTACTGTTTTGACCATAATGTTCATAAACTCTTTTGTCTGAATATTCGTTTGAAATATTCCCTGCCCGTAACGTGAAAGGTTGATGAAGTATTCAATATTTTTCTTTTTGATAAAAGAGACTGCAAATACGATAAAAGTCAAGAATAGAACAAATGAGATCAGCGATGTCAATCCCACACCTAATATCGGCATCAATACTTCCACACCAACCACCAATACAACATATCCGATCATTAACATAAGAGGATAAACAAAGAAGTTCATATAGGAGTCACGTAGTTTACCTACAAAACCAAAACGTACATTGGAAAAACTTGTCATACGCATATTGAACATCATACTTCTCCATATGAGCCAAGGTATCGCTATAAATAGAGCACCGATCAAAATAACATTGCCTATTGGTGAAATCTGCTGGATCACCACATATGCGACAAAGATGCTCATTGCCACCAAAAAACCTATAAAAAGCTGTTTTCCTGTTGCATGATACTCAAAGTTTCTACCATCGAGTATGGAATTGGCATAAAAATAACGGCGATTACGCACTTTCGCCCATGGATAATAGAATCCCAATGTCACTATTGTTAAGAGTACATTCACGATCCATATCTTGAAATACTCACTACCGCTTCCTTCAAATTTTAATGATTTCATCATTTATCCTCCCCAAAAAATTGTTCATAAGTTTATCATATATTTAATTATTATTTAAGTTTTTAACCAAAAAAAATAAAAAAAGACATTTTTATTCATTTTAATCTCCTCTGGTCACATCATTATTTCGCTATAATTTCTCCATGAATCACTTTAAAATCTACGCCTATAACCATACCCCGCTCACGTTCGACTTTAAACAGACAGTTGAGCGGTTTTTTGTTGAAGAGATACCGCTTTATACTTTTAGCGGTACAGGTAATTTTCTCATACTCAAGATCAAAAAAACCGATATGAGCACGTGGAAACTGGTCACGGTACTTGCCAAGGCAACCGGTCTGCAGGAGCGTGACATCGGTTATGCAGGACTTAAAGACAAGAATGCCACGACCATACAGTACATTTCACTCCCCAAAAAGTACGAAAAAGAGCTTAACAAAAATCTTACCACAGAGAAGATAGAGATACTGGAACGTACCTACAACAAAGCGCCTATCAAAATAGGACATCTCAAAGGCAATCGTTTTTCCATCATTCTACATGATCTTGCTGAAAACGATGCAAAATTCTTCAATACCACGGCAAAAAAAATGCAGGTTGATGGCATACCCAACTATTATGGTTACCAGCGTTTTGGAGAAGACAGCCGCTCCTATCTGCAGGGTAAAGAGATAGCCCATTCAGGGAAACGTCTGAAGGGAAGCAAAGAAAAACTGCTTGTTTCAGCCTACCAGAGCTACCTTTATAACCAATGGCTCGCTTCAAGGGTAAAACTCTCTGCAATCATCAGAGACAATAATGCAGATGAGGCGGCTAAAAAACTCCGATACCCTTTGGATCTGGTGAAGGTCTTGGCAAAGCAGCCTCAATTCTTCAAGCTCTTTATCGGTGATATCATCATGCCGTATCCTTATGGAAAAAGTGATTATGTCAAAGAGATGCAACAGAGTGCTCTAGCCTTCGAACAAAAGAAGATCTCCCCTACCGGACTGCTATGCGGCGCCAATGCACTTAGAGCCAAAAGTGATGCCTACCATCTCGAAGAGGCCTATGATGATACCGAGTTGAACACTCTGAAAGGAGACAGGCGTTTTGCATGGATATGGCCTAAGGATGTAGAGACACGATATGACACTCATACGAAAAAACTTACTGTTGACTTTTATCTTCCCAAAGGTTCGTACGCTACTACATTTTTGGAAGAAATCGGGAAGTTTTCTTTGAAGGAAACCTAACCAATATAGAAGTACTATAACGTTCTATAAGGTTACATTTTATGGTCATTTTGCACATTAATTATGCAAAAACTCATCGAAAATCCTTTCAATAAAAGATATAATATTTCATCTAATACATAAGGAAATATGAATGCAATTTACATTTGGTGATTATACGATAAGAGCACATGAGCTCGATTCGAAGCTCTCTGTTCAAGTAACGTCTGAGTTAGGTGAGGTACTTTTGAATGATGACGATAAACGTACAAGTGATTTTCCCAATGAAGTCTGTTTCTATATCAAGAATCCTACCCAAAAACCTGAAGCAAAAGGGATGAAAAAATTTATTTTTGGAGAATATACTTTTATATTGGGCATCAACTACGCAGGTGAACTTTTTCATTTCCACAGCGTAAAACTCACTATCAAGAAAAAACGCATCGAAGGTAAAAATACACTAACCTTG
>JBFEWI010000246.1:0-2062 GCA_041546475.1 Sulfurovum sp. | reverse complement strand
TCTTGATAATTTACTGTATTAGTGTCCACCTGTAGCTCCTCCTGCTCCGATCATGTAGAAATAAGGGAATACGAATACCCAAATAAGGTGTACGATATCCCAGTATAGTGCGATGTTCCAGTGTAAAATATGATGCTCTGTGCTCACTTTACCTGCATTGATTCTTTTAAGTAACCAAAGCATAAGACCAATACCAATGATAATGTGGAATCCGTGGAGTCCTGTCATTGAAAAGTAAAGACCATAAAAGAGTTTCTGTCCAAACGGTAAAGTTGACTCAGGCAATAGTTTGTCATGCATCAAGAAGATACCATGATGGTACTCAGCTGTCCATTCAAATCCTTTGATGACCAAGAAAGCAACTGCTAAAAGGATAGTTGCCCAGATCATAAGCTTGGAACCTTTCACATCGCCGGCTCTCATTCTTAGTAACCCCAGCCCCATTGTAAGTGCCGAAATAAGTAGAATTACTGTATTCGTACCACCCAGTAGTCTATTTAATCCTGCAGATGCATCTAAAAAATCTTGCGGGTGCAATGAATTATAGTATGCCAATGAAAGGAACATTGCTCCAAACATCATTACCTCTGTGAGCATGAACAGCCAGAAACCTAGTTTCCCGCCGTAAAAATCACCTTGCCAACCTTGTACTTCATGTTCATTTCCGTCACGATCGATCGCGATCTCAGGTACGTATTCGTGTCCCATTAGTCTATCCTTTGCATCGTTTCATAATTAAATTTAACCACTGGCTCACCATGTTTATACTCATATGGATCAAAATCAACATATGGTACTTTAGAGTGGTTATCTAGTGGTGGTGGTGATGTTGGTAAGTGCCACTCTAGTGTTGTAGCATTCCATGGGTTAGGTGTAGTTGCCTCACCTTTTGTCCAACCTTTAAAGAATACCCAGAACATATAGATAAGACCAGCGATAAAGATCACTGCTCCAACAAATGAAACTTGGTGGTAAATTTCAAATTCCGGCAGGTAGTCAAAATAACGTCTTGGCATACCGTAGTATCCTGCGATGAACATTGGGAACCATAGTAGGTTGAACCCAATAAAATTAAGATAGAAAGCGATTTTTGCTTTTGTTTCGTTATACATTTTACCTGTCACAAGCGGGAACCAATAGTGCATACCGGCAAACAACAAGAATACAACCCCACCAAGAATTGCATAATGGAAGTGTGCAACTGTGTAATAGGTATCTTGTAAGTGAACGTCCATACCGATCATTGTAATAGTGACACCAGTGATACCACCGATCGCAAATGTGATAATTGTTCCTAATGCCCAAACCATTGGTGTAGAAAGAACGATCTTACCTTGATACATTGTAGCAACCCAGTCATAGAACTTTACACCTGTTGGAATCGCAACAAAGAAAGTAAGGAACGAGAATACTGTTTTAGCGATATCTGACATTCCTGATGTATAAAGGTGGTGACCCCATACAAGATAACCGATACCTGCAATTGACGCTGATGAAAGAGCGATCGTTCTGTATCCAAATACCTCTTTTCTTGAGAAAGTAGGGATGATTTCAGACATAATACCGAATGCCGGAAGAATCATAAGATATACAGCCGGGTGAGAGTAGATCCAGAATAAGTGTTGGAACAATACCGGGTCTCCCCCTTTAGCCGGATCAAAGATACCAATACCGAAATACTTTTCTAAAATAGCCAGTACAAGCGTGATACCAACAACTGGTGTAGCAAGTAGCTGGATCCATGCCGTTGCGTAGATACCCCATACAAAAAGTGGCATTTTAAAGAAAGTCATACCCGGTGCTCTAAGTCTGTGGATCGTAACTAGAAAGTTAAGTCCAGTAAGAATAGATGCAAAACCAAGAACAAATGCAGCTACAAGTGCCATAATAACGTTAGTTCCTGTATTCATTGAGTATGGAGCATAGAATGTCCAACCTGTATCCGCTACACCTTCACCTATAAATAGTGATGCAAGTGCAATACAACAACCTGCAATGTAAAGCCAGAACGTAAACCAGTTCAATCTTGGGAAAGATACATCTTTCGCACCGATCATCAATG
>JBFEWI010000256.1:0-1906 GCA_041546475.1 Sulfurovum sp. | reverse complement strand
GATGAAGTCCGTGGCATTCTCTCTAGGTGTGATCTGGGAGACTGTACCGATACAATCGACATGCCCCTGTACAATGTGCCCTTCAAAGCGGTCGTTCATCATCATGGCCGGTTCCATATGCACTGCACCCGAAAGCTTACTTTCATCGATGATGGAACGTGTCTCGTCTGCCAGTTCAAGGTCAAAACCGTCACTGTTTACCTTAATGACAGTCAGACAGACACCATTGATAGCAATGGAGTCTCCCAGTTTTGCAGGATGTTTTGACTGAATGGTCAAGATGTTATTCTGGTAGCTTTTTACTGTGGCAATTTCTCGTATCAGACCTGTAAACATAGACTTCCTTGATTAGAACGTGTTTTGAGCAAAGCCCAAAATTGTATATTTTATGATTAACTTGCCATCTAGGCAAATTATAAAAAATATATTGCTGACGCTAAGTCATGCTAAAGCTATACACTACGATAACTTCAGCAGTTGGCTCATACGACTAGTCGTATTTTAATAATATTTTTTTTAGATATAATTCGATAATTATAGCAAAATATATATTTTTTCTTGTTCTTTGCTTTTGGCTTGTGAACAAGAGGTAAGGTTTTTTTATGAATTATGATGTCATAGTCATCGGTGGCGGACATGCGGGGATAGAAGCCTCTTTGGCTTCTGCACGTATGGGAAGCAAAACATTGATGATCACAATATTAGCAGAACAGATCGGTGCATCTTCCTGTAACCCTGCCATAGGCGGATTGGCTAAGGGGCACCTGGTACGTGAAGTAGATGCACTTGGCGGCGAGATGGGTCTGTGTACAGATAAAACGGGGATACAGTTCCGTACGCTCAATGCCTCCAAAGGTCCGGCAGTAAGAGGTACCCGTGCACAGATAGATATGGATGAGTATCGTATCTATATGCGAACTGTGGTGCTCAATACGGAGAATCTTGAGGTAAAACAGGAGATCGCAGAAGGTCTGATCATAGAAGATGGCGAGGTCAAAGGTGTTACGACACAGCTGGACAATACCTACAGGGCATCCAAGGTCATCATCACGGCAGGAACATTCCTCAATGGGCTCATCCATATAGGGGAAAAAACACAAACAGCAGGACGACAGGGAGAATTTGCCTCTGTGGAGTTGGCAGAGTATCTGCGTGGGCTGGGGCTGAATATCGGACGTCTTAAGACGGGTACCTGTGCGCGTATCGATGCGAAGAGTGTAGATACATCGGGTATGGAGATACAACCGGGGGACACTCCGCCGCCGCCTTTTTCTTTCAGAACGGACAAAAAGACATTCAATCCTAAGCAACTCCCTTGTTATGTGACCTATACCAATGAAGATACCCATGAGATCATTGAGAGTAATTTCTACAGGGCACCGATGTTCTCGGGACAGATAGAAGGGGTCGGCCCGCGTTACTGTCCAAGCATCGAAGACAAGATCAACCGATTCAGGGACAGACCTAGACACCAGATCTTTGTAGAGCCTCAGACGATCGATGAGACTGAGTATTATATCAACGGTATGAGTACCTCTCTACCGACCGATGTACAGCTTGAGATGGTACGTTCGGTTGCAGGGATGGAAAATGCAAAAATTGTCCGTTACGGCTATGCCATAGAGTATGATTATATACAGCCCACAGACCTAAAGCACACACTGGAGACAAAAAAGATCAAAGGGCTCTATACCGCAGGTCAGATAAACGGTACCACAGGGTACGAAGAAGCTGCGGCACAGGGACTCATGGCCGGGATCAATGCTGCACTGAGCATACAAGGCAAGGAGCCTTTCATCCTCAGACGTGATGAAGCCTATATCGGGGTACTGATAGATGACCTGGTGACCAAAGGCACCAAAGAGCCATACCGCATGTTCACGAGCCGTGCAGAGTACAGACTGCT
>JBFEWI010000094.1:0-6683 GCA_041546475.1 Sulfurovum sp. | reverse complement strand
TTTATAGTCAAACTGTACCCAGTATTTTGTTACATCATTGTTTGCTATAGGCCCCTTTGTTAGTTGAGTTAGTACAGTGTTAGCTTCTCCCGAAAAGAAAGCAGCTTTTGCCAGAAAGTCAATACCATTAGAGAATTTATACGTATAGAGTAGATCTAGTTCACTTCCTGCATCATCGCTAAACCCTGCTTCCGTTTCTTGAGTATTAAAGGTGTGATAGATCGCAAGTATTTTACCAAATTCCGGACTTACGTATCCGACTTTACCATAGAGATCATTCAATCCATATTTGGTGCTTCCTGCTGTGTATCCTAAGAATACATCTGCAAATCCTTGCCATTTGTGTAGTGTTGCAAGTGGTGTAGTGAATCCATGCGCTTTACCATCCGCATCTCCAAGAGATTCATAGGCTGCACCCAAGATAAACCCATTGTATTTTGTACTGATGTCACCTCTAAAATAGATGGCATCTATATCTGGTTTCCCCCCATTTTCATATTCTAGGCTTGCATCCTGTTGTGTTGCAACTTCGGCAATATAGTTGAACATACCTACTTTACCTTGTGCCATTAATCCATAGGTATCACTATCTGATCCAATAAGGTATCCGTATCCAGAAAGTGTTAGCTCTGGCATTGCTTTGTACTCTGCATGGAGAAAGACGTTTTTTGCTCCTCCTGAGAGTCCATCTTTAATACCATAACGATCTGTTACATAGGTAGCCATGAGATTCAGGTTTTCTATAGAACTATTATTTAACGTATAGCCCATAAAGGTCTGAGGCATTTGTCTCCAGCCTACTGCACCTACGAATCTCTGGTCATCTAGATTAAACATCTGGCGTCCTGCACGAATGGAAGTATCTCCCATTTTATAATCAAGATAAGCCTGTGTCACTCGTTCATTTTGTGCATCATCAATTGTTGCATATCCTGAAGTCTCCGGAGCATATTTATCATATCCAAAATGAGTCACTGCCATGATCTGACCAAAGGCACTAAGCCCCTCAATACCTAAAAGTCCAGTTTTTACAGAGAGTGCAAAACGTGTTGTGATAGCATTTGCATCATCATTCACACTGTCATCAACAAATTCGTAACGTGTACGAAGTTCACCGTTGAATTTAACGTTGTTAAAGATCCCAATATCTGTTTCTGTTGTAGCTTCAACAGGTGTAATCTCCCCACCTGCCATGATAAGTGTAGATGTGACGACTGAAAGTAATAGTGTTTTTTTCATTTTCTTCCCTTTATATATGTTTGTTGAATAAACATGATGTTTAAAAATACTTGATACCCGTAATATGCATAAGGCAAATACACTTTTCTATCCTATTCATCCTCCTTCGCAAATTTTTCATAAAGAAAGCTGAGTATGGCTTCTCTACATCTGATATATTCAGGATCATGTTGAAGTTCAACTCTATTTCTTGGTCTGTCCAAATTGACCTCAAGAATCTCGCCTATTGTAGCCTCTGGTCCATTGGTCATCATAATGACCCTGTCACTTAACAATACAGCTTCATCGACATCATGGGTGATGATAATCACAGTGTTCTCCACTTTCTGCTGAATTCGCATAAGATGCTCTTGCAGATTTGCCCTGGTGAGTGAGTCCAAAGCACCAAATGGTTCATCCATTAAAAGAACTTTAGGTTTGATCGCAAGTGCTCTTGCGATACCGACACGCTGTTTCATCCCCCCACTGATCTCATCAGGAAGTTTATCTTTGGCCTGATCAAGGTTGACCATGGTAATAAACTTTTCAACCCTCTCTTGAAGCTCTTGCTTACTAAGTTCAGGCATGACCTGTTTGACTGCCATTTCGATGTTTTTATAGACGCTAAGCCATGGAAGTAATGAATGGTTCTGAAACACCACGGCACGATCAGGTCCAGGACCTTTGACCTCTTTACCTTGTAAAAATATATGGCCTTCTGTCTGGCCGTCCAAACCGGAGATCATATTGAGCAGTGTAGATTTACCGCACCCGCTGTGTCCGATGATAGAGATGATCTCATTTTTTTTGATGACCATATCTACATCTGTTACAGCGATATAATCTTCTTTCCCCGGAATCGGAAATCTTTTTTCAATATTTTCTAAATGTAAAAACTTTTGTTCACCCATTATGCTCTTCCTTTTTTTCTATAGTCAAAAAAATCTGCGATGATCCCCATCACAAGATCCAGTATAAAACCTACAACACCTACGATGATGATACCGATGATGATATTATGATAATTCAGATTGTTATATTCATCCCAGATCCAAAAACCGATACCTATACCGCCTGTGAGCATCTCTGCTGCTACGATCACGAGCCATGCGATCCCCAAGGAGAGTCTCATCCCTGTGAAGATAAACGGTACGGCTACGGGTAAAATGATCTTTGTGATCTTTTTCACCGGGCTGAACTGTAAGACTTTTGCCACATTCATATAGTCTTCGCTTACATTACGTACACCTAGAGCAGTGTTGATAATGATCGGCCAGATAGAGGTGACAAAGATCGTCGAGATCGCTGTCAAATTGATATCCTGGAAAATAAAAAGCAACAGTGGCAGCCATGCCAGCGGCGAAACAGGCTTAAAGATCTGGATGAACGGATCAAATGCATACTGGGCATTTTTACTCATACCGATAAACAGCCCCAAAGGCACACCAACGATAATAGCCAGTGAAAACCCTGCAAATACCCTCTGCAAAGAAGCAACGATCTGCCAGAATATTCCTTTGTCATCCTCATTTGCGATATAGAGAGGATCGGAAAGTACTCCGACGATCTCATCCCCGTCCGCATTCACTCCACCAAAAGCAGAGACATAGGTATCACTCGGGGTAGGGAAGTCCTCAACGTTGTTCGCGATCAATGACCAGATCATGATGATGGCAAAAAACACCATCATAGGCAAGATGATCTTTTTAGCAATTTCGTTTTTCATTTTTTTCCTTTTTGTGTGTCCCGTTTGTTCCGGGCACTTTGTTCTATTTTATATTTATAGGTACCTGAAGTATCAATGTGATGTTTAATCTAAGTCAAGGAAATAACTGGACATAGGCTACTTCAGGCACGTATAAATACAAAGCATTCAGCTTTGTATTCTTTGTAAATGGTTGACGTATCTATTTTACATACTTGGGATCAGCACATCCTGCAGGACCGTAAGGGCAAACGTAAGCAGGTTGTTTGGTTGTCACTGTCCAGCTGTTTGCTTTCATAAGTTCTTCTTTGCTTACTTTTGGATTTGTCACATCAAAACTGTAGATATACTCCACGGCTTTGTTTGGATCATAGATCTTTCCATCCATGAACTTGTTGTATTCATCCATACCGTCTACTTTCCATGGACTAGGCGGCAGTGAGTAGTTGACTTCTTTTGCAGCCTCTGCAAAAAGATCAGGTCTGTAGACTTTTTCGATCACCTCTTTCATATCGACCGCTTTATCCAGCTGTCCCCAGCGATACATTTGAGTGATGAACCACATTCCATGGCTGTAAAAAGGATAGGCGGCATAGTAATTGGCAAAAACGTTAAACATTGGGTTTGGCTCGGAGTCCTGTCCTTTGAGATACTGGAAGGTACCGGTCATAGATTTCTCGAGGACTTTTACCGGAGCCTTGACGTAGTTTGGTTTACTGAGAATCTTCGCTGCTTCTTTTCTGTGTTCCCAGCTCTCATCCAGCCACATTTGTGCTTCAATGACCGCTTTCATTACTGCTTTGGTCGTCTCAGGGTATTTCTCGACAAAATCCGCTCTTGCCTGTAGTACTTTTTCAGGGTTATTGTTCCAGATATCATAGTTGGTAACCAGGGTAGACCCTTTTTTCTTGAGTACGATACGCTCATTCCAAGGTTCTCCAACACAATACCCTTCGATATTTCCAGCGATCAGGTTCGAAGGCATGGTAGGAGGAGGGAAAGGTTTGATCGTCGTATCCTCATCAGGCTTGATCCCTGAACTTGCCATCCAGTATCTCAGTTCATAGTTGTGTGTGGAAACAGGGTGTACCATTCCGAAGTTCAGCGGTTGATAGTTTTCACCCTCGGCTTCATGTTTGGCATCGATATACTTTTTAAGTGACTCTGATCCTAGGGGTCTTTTGGTCTGATCCATACCGTACTTTTCCATCTCTTTAATGATATTATTTCCATACGTGATACCATTCCCGTTGAAATCCAAAGAGAGCAGGGCTTGCAGGTTCGCATCTCCATTGATCCCAAGTGTTGCAGCGATCGGCATACCCGCAAGTGCATGAGAAAAGTCATACTCCCCACTGATCACTTTTTGTTGGATACCCGGCCATCCGCCACCCTCTTTGGCTACATGCACATCCAGACCGTATTTTTCAAAGAATCCTTTTTCTTTAGCGATAACGATAGGTGCACAATCCGTCAGTGCGATAAATCCTATTTTCAACTTTTTCTTTTCTACATCTGCGAGTAGAGCAGTAGTGACCAACGAGAGACCTAATCCGAGCTTCAAAGCTTTTTTTAACATTTTTTACTCCTTAAATTTTCATTAAAATGTTTTTTGTATGAAAATAGTATCATAGATATATATAGTTTTTAATCATTAAAATGACTAATTTTTAATCAATTAAAGCTTAACTTTACATTAAAGTCTGGTTAGAATAGGAGGAAGAAAAAGTAATTTGAGGTAAGTAAAATGATCAAATCAGTATGCGGATATTGCGGTGTAGGTTGTGGTTTGGAGTATGATAAGAAGCAGCTCATAGGGAATATAGGATATCCTGCGAATCAAGGAAACCTCTGTTCCAAGGGAGTCTCGGAACTGGTAAGTATGCAGACACCTACAAGATTATTGAGGCCATATATGAGAGAAACACTGGATGAAACGTTTGCACTCACGGATTGGAAGGGTACGATCTCATTGATCGCTGAACGTATAAAAAAAACCTCTAAAGATAAAATCGGTTTTTATCTGTCCGGACAACTCTTAACAGAGGATTATTATATTGCCAATAAACTTGCAAAAGGTTTTCTTGGCACCAACAATGTAGATACCAATAGTCGTACCTGTATGGCAAGTGCAGTGGTTGCCTATAAAAAAGCGATAGGGGCAGACTTCGTACCGGTAAGAATGAATGATATCTTCAAGTCTGATCTGCTGATATTAACAGGAGCCAATACAGCCGAAGCGCATGTGGTCTTTCATAATCAAATCAAAAAAGCCAAAAAAGAGGGTTTGAAAGTCGTAGTCATAGACCCAAGAAGAACCGATACAGCCAAAATAGCAGACCTCTATCTTCCGATCAGACCCGGAAGTGATATTGACTTTTTCAATCTACTCTCCAAACGCCTGATCGATGAAGAAAAATACGATAAAGCATTTGTGGAACGACACATCAACAATTTTGAATTGCTAAAGAATAAGTTCAAACGTGTACCGGTGACCAAGATGCTTAAACGTACAGGGTTGACAGAAAAAGCGTTTGATGCATTCTGGGAACTCTATAAGGAAAGTGACAACATCATTACCGCATGGACCATGGGACTCAATCAGTCTGTACAAGGTGTAGACAAGAATCTGGCACTGCTCAATACCCATCTTCTTACAGGAAAGATATTTAAAGAAGGGAATGGACCACTGAGTCTTACTGGGCAGCCTAATGCTATGGGAGGAAGGGAGGTAGGAGGGCTTTCAACCATGTTAGCGGTACATCTTGGCTTTGACGAAGAGAGTATCCAAAAGGTATCAAAATTTTGGAAAACCGATAAGATAGACAACAAACCTGGATTGACCGCAACACAGATGCTTGATGCTGACCTTGATGTTCTGATCATCTGTCATACGGATCCTGTCTACCATCTGCCCAATCGAAAAAGGGTGGAACTACAACTATCCAAGATACCCCTGGTCGTTGAGATCAATGCCTATGAGAATTCAGAAACAGCCAAATATGCACATATCAGACTCCCCGCAGCGCCTTGGGGTGAGAAAGAAGGTACACAAACCAATCTCGATCGTACAATCACCAAACAAGAGCGTCTCACGCGTACATCCATTGACTGCAAAGCGGATTGGGAAATATTTCAGCTACTGGCAAAAGAACTGGGTTTTTCCAAGGCATTTGATTTTGATACCCCAAAAGAGATCTTTGAAGAGTATCAAAAAATGACAAAACTCAATAACTATATGGATATCTCAGAGGCAGACTATGATGCGCTTACCTACAAACCGTTTGTGTGGGGTGAAAAGATCAAACATTTTCTAACACCGGACAAAAAGGGAAACCTCTTCTTCGTAGAAAACAAGTTAAAGAGTGAAAAAACAAGTTTGGAGTTTCCTTTTCTTCTTTTGACAGGAAGAACAAGGGACCAGTGGCATAGCGGTACGAAAACAAATCTTCCTCAGACACTGCTCACGCACAAGCCGCTGAACTTTTGTGAGATCCATCCCAATGATGCCCAAAAATTAGGTATCAAGCATGACGATACGATTAAGGTGATCTCAAAAAGAGGAGAACTGGTCACCAAAGCATTGATTACAAAGGATATCCATGAAAAATGCATTTTCATCCCGATCAGTAACCGTGAAATCAACTATCTCACCAATGATCTGTTTGACAGAGAATCCTTGCAGCCTGACTATAATCACAATGCAGTAAAGATAGAAAAGATCAGTTAGCGTTGGTACGCTTCTGATACTGTTTCAAGT
>JBFEWI010000310.1:0-1304 GCA_041546475.1 Sulfurovum sp. | reverse complement strand
TTCCATAGAGTGGCTGTAACGGTTTCGAATACTGTCCTTGGTACGTTTAGAGAGGTACATCGGGATATCTTTCAGGCGTACGAAGACTTTGTGTCCTACGATCCCCAGTTCACACTCTTCGATGGTTTGTAACGCCTTTGGCGAGAGTTGAGTATTGAGCGTTGAGCGTTGAGAATTATTCTGCATAATTTTTCTTTAATGAACCAAGCATTCTTAATAACTCTTTTATCTCTTTCACCCATGACATACCGATATTTTTATCGATATATCCAATTTCTATACCAATATATGTCTGCGTTATGAGTTCTGCACCCGAACCTTTAGCAATTTCAATATAACGTATTTTTTCTTTAGAAGACTCTTTTTCAAGTCCTTCTGCAATATTACTGGCAATGGAAAGGGAACTACGTGTAATTTGATCTTTAAAACCAAAATCTTTTGAATCAGAAAATAATTTATATACTTCGACAGATAAACGACAAGATCGTTTCCAAACATCCAGTCTTTCACACCGCATATTGCTCCTTTCTCATCGCTCAACGCTCATCTCTCAGCGCTGTGCTAAAGAGCTTTAGCTCTTCGCACTCACTCTCTGGCACTCTTTTACGAAATGTTTTGCATTTTCTACCGGAACATCCGGAAGGATTCCATGTCCGAGGTTAAAGATGTGTCTTTTGCCTCCCATGATCTCCTGGATCGCTTCAACACAGGCTGTCGTTGCTTCTTGAGAGTAGAGTCTACATGGCTCCATATTTCCCTGAAGGACGTATTTGTCACCCAATTTCTCTTTGGCCAAAGCCATAGGGGTTCCCCAGTCCACACCAAAGACATCAAAGTTTCCATATACCAAGCCGCGTTCTATAAATGCAGCGACACCTTTAGGGAACATGATGACCGGGATATGCGGATACTTCTCTTTGAGATACTCGGCGATCTCCACCATGTATTTCCATGAGAACTCGTCGTATTTACCCGGTTCTATCGCTGCTGCCCAAGAGTCAAAGATCTGAACGACATCGACACCTGCTTGTATCTGTTTTTCCATATAGAGCTTCACCACATCGGTGACTTTTCTAAGGATATTATGAAGAAGTTCCGGATTGGAGTACATCATCTTCTTACAGATATTGTAGGTTTTGGTTCCCTGTCCTTCTATCATGTAAGTTGCCAGTGTCCAAGGTGCACCGGTAAAACCGATGAGCGCTTTCTCATCACCCCTTGCATCGAGCTGCTCTCTTAAGAGTTTGATCGTATCATAGACATAGGTGAGTTTGCTTGCTGCTTCTTCACCTCCGATGAGTCTG
>JBFEWI010000338.1:0-1071 GCA_041546475.1 Sulfurovum sp. | reverse complement strand
TTTGCATCTGAATCATGACGACACCAAATATCTCTAATTAATCTTTATTAAACTGTAGTTGCCTTTTCGACAACTTTAACCAGCTTCCAGGATTTTGTTTTTGAAATTGGACGACACTGCTCAATAACAACAGTATCCCCAATACCACATTCATTATTTTCATCATGAACACTCAGTTTTGTTGAGCGCTTGATGATCTTGCCATACAGAGGGTGTTTTACACGGCGTTCAATTGTAACAGTAGCCGATTTTTCCATCTTGTTGCTGGTTACAACACCCTGCAGTGTTTTTTGTAACTTCTGATCGCTCATTATGCTTCACCCGCCTGCTTCTTCTCAGCAAGAATAGTCTTAATACGCGCGATATCGCGACGTACATTCTTGAACAGGTGTGGCTTAGACATCTCACCAGCACCCTGTTGCATACGTAAATTAAACTGCTCTTTACGTAAGTTCAGAAGCTCTTCTTTCAGACCAGCTTCGTCTTTTTCTCTGAAATCTTTTGCACTAGCCATTACATCACCGAACGAGTAACAAAGGTTGTCTTAACAGGCAGTTTTGCTGCGGCCAGCGAAAATGCCTCTCTTGCTAACTCTTCAGACACACCTTCCATTTCATAAAGAACAGAACCTGGCTGAATTTTAGCAACCCAGTAATCCACATTACCTTTACCTTTACCCATACGTACTTCCAATGGCTTAGTAGAGATTGGAGTATCCGGGAAAATGCGGATCCATATTTTACCGCCACGCTTAATGTGACGTGTCATTGCACGACGAGCCGCCTCAATTTGGCGAGCAGTTATACGACCACGTGCAACCGCTTTAAGACCGAATTCGCCAAAGCTCACTTTGTTTCCATTTTGAGCCAGACCGCGATTACGACCTTTTTGAACTTTTCTAAATTTGGTACGTTTAGGCTGAAGCATTACTATCCCCTATTTACCAGATTTCTTTGGCTTAGCTTCTTGCTGAGCAGCTGCTTTCTTCTGCTCCAGGTCAAAAACTTCACCCTTGTAGATCCACACCTTGATACCCAGGATACCGTAGGTAGTCAGTGCTTCAGCAAAACC
>JBFEWI010000313.1:0-1285 GCA_041546475.1 Sulfurovum sp. | reverse complement strand
TGTGTTTTCTTACGATTCAGCATTTAGTGCTTCACTTGCACTGCATTTTAATGCTTGTCAGCAGAAGGCTCAGGTGACTAGTCACTACAACTATCAAGGAATAATATGTTCGCACGTTTTAGAAGAAAAAGAATCAATCCGGTCCTAAGAGACCTCCTCCAGGAAACACATCTCAATGTCAATGACTTCATCTACCCGCTTTTTGCAAAAAGCGGTACAGGTATCAAAGAAGAGGTAGGCTCTATGCCAGGTGTGTTCCAGATGAGCATCGATGAGATAGTAAAAGAGTGTGATGAACTCAAAAAACTTGGTATCTACGCCATCATCCTCTTTGGTATCCCAGACACCAAGGACTCTGTAGGGTCTGATGCTCTGTGTGAACATGGGATCATCGCACAGACGGTACGTGAGGTCAAAGCTGCCCACCCTGACATGTTCGTGGTGACCGATCTCTGTTTCTGCGAATATACCGACCACGGGCACTGCGGTGTCCTTGACCCGGTACTCCATACGGTTGACAATGACATTACACTTGACAACCTGGCTGCACAAGCCGTTGTCCACGCCAAAGCAGGTGCGGATATGATAGCCCCTTCTGGTATGATGGACGGAATGATCACTGCCATACGTAACGGACTGGATGAGGCAGGATTTGTCAACCTTCCTGTGATGTCCTACTCTACCAAATTTGCTTCGGCCTACTATGGTCCTTTCCGTGATGTCGCAGAATCCAGTCCGAGTTTTGGTGACAGAAGATCTTACCAGATGAACCCAGCAAACAGAAATGAAGCGATCCAGGAGAGTATAGAAGATGAAAAAGAGGGTGCGGACATCCTGATGGTCAAACCAGCACTTTCATATCTGGATGTGGTAAGAGATGTGAAGAACAATACGTCACTTCCTCTGGCTGTTTACAATGTTTCCGGGGAATACTCTATGCTCAAAATGGCAGCCAAAGCAGGTGTCATAGACTATGAGAAAGTAATGATGGAGACACTTCTCTCATTTAAACGTGCAGGTGCGGATATCATCATCACCTATCATGCAAAAGAGGCAGCAATACTTTTAAACAAATAACCTATTTATTCCCTGCACATACCTAAAAAGTGCAGGTTTCTACAACTTTCAACCCTTTTATGGTAGAATAATTTCTTTTAAATTTTCAACCCTTATTTTATCTATATATACAAGGTTGAAAGATATGAGGATACAGTGATGAGACACTTTTTGACACTCAAAGATTTTACAAAAGATGAGATCTTAGAGATGATTACATTAGCACAGA
>JBFEWI010000049.1:0-9788 GCA_041546475.1 Sulfurovum sp. | reverse complement strand
TATGAAAAACGTAATTTTGAGCGTATGAACCTAAGTATGCAGCCTTTTTCAGCTACCTATCTCTATGAGATGTACTCTTTGTACCAAAATGCCTCCTTAGAAGGCTTTGATAAGTGGTTCTTGGAAAAATACCCTGAGCATGAGCTTGTCATGGATATCTATATGGATATCACTCAGGAGTTTGAAAAAGAGAAGATAGCCTACGGGTTTGCTTCTTTCAATGATCTGCTGCTGCGTATGAAAAGCCATTTGGAAGAGAACACGATCACTTTTGAAGAGGTACTCGTGGATGAGTACCAGGATACCAATACCCTTCAAAGTGCTTTGATCGATGTACTGAAACCAAAATCACTTTTTTGTGTAGGGGATTATGATCAGAGTATCTATGCATTCAATGGGGCCAATATCGAGAATATTGCGACGTATTCAGAACGTTATAGTGATGCCAATGTCTTTACCCTGAAAACAAACTATCGTTCGACTGCTCCCATACTCTCTTTGGCAAACCGTGTCATAGAAAGAAATGAGCGGATCTACCCAAAAAAACTGGAAGTGGGACGTGATGTAAAGAGTTCTCCGCCTAAACTATTGATGTACAATGATCTTTTTGAACAGTATCAGTCCATTGCCGAAAATATTAAACGTACCCATGTGCCCAATGAGCAGATAGCCGTTATTTTCAGGAATAACTCCTCTGCAGATGGTGTTGAAGCAAGTCTGCGTGAATACGGTATCCCTTGTAAGCGTAAAGGGGGGACAAGTTTTTTCGATACAAAAGAGATCAAGTTTTTACTGGACCTTTTGGCCCTATTGGTGAATCCCAAAGATATGATGGCTTTCATTCATGTGTTTGAATATGCAAGAGGCGTGGGATCCGCACTCTCCAAAGAGTTTTTCCAGTCTTTCCTGCATTTTGGACAGGGAAATTTCATGCAGGGGGTACTCTACCCGAAGGTGCATGATCTGCCGAAGCTGAACCCTAATAAAAATGTGCAGCTAGGACTCTTTGATGATGATCAGGAGATAGGATCCGCAGCGAGATTTAAACATATGGACCTTGACAGTGCTCTTTACAACCATCCGTTGCTTAAGCATACAAAACTTACGAATGACGGTATGGTGTTCTTTAAAGATTTTTATATGCTGATGAAGTCCATACATCAGTTAGACAAACCTTCTGATATCTTAAAGAACATTATCGCTTCGAAACTCTATGCAGGAATCATAGAACTCTTGGCAACGCAAAGAGGACGGTTGAAGTCTGGAGAAGTCGATGAAGAGAAAAAGAAACAGGCCAAAGAACGTATACAGAGAAAAGCCCATCTCCTTTTGGACCTGTCAAGACAGTACAATGAGTTGGCACGTTTTGTCAATGCGATGGTACTGGGCGGAAATGAACTCAGTGAAGGGGAGGGGATCAATCTATTGACCGTCCATGCAAGTAAAGGGCTCGAATTCCCTGAAGTCTATGTCATTGACCTGGTGGATGGAAGGTTCCCGAACAGAAAGATGATGTCAAGCATTGAAGAGGAGCGTAGGTTGTTTTATGTTGCCGTGACACGTGCCAAAGACAGACTCTACCTCTCTTTGGCAAAATTTGACAGGGTAAAAAAGATAGACTACAAACCTTCACAGTTTCTGCATGAGGCAGGACTTGTCAAAGGGGAGTTTGTGGAACCTGAGCCTAAAGAGAAAAAAGAGAAGAAAGAACCTGCAGTTTAGTGGTATCTTTTATCTCTGATGCTCATCTGTTTCGTCCCTTCATCCACATAGACATCAAAGAGGTCGATCTCATCTATCAGGTTGCTGAGTTTTTTGTATCCGAAGTTGATTGGTGAAAAGGAGGTGGAGTTGTTGATATATTGGCCTATATCAGCAAGATTCGCCCATCCATCCTCATCCATGGTCTGTTCAACCGCTGTTCTTAGTACATTGACCAGCCAGGTATCTGCACGCATCTCTTTACCTGATTGACGTACAGGTGTCTGCATCACATCAACATTCTCGGTACTATGGCTCCTGTTCGACATAAGCTTTTCAGTAAAGATGAATTGTGAACATGCTGCCATAAACGGTTTGGGTGTCTTCTTCTCTCCAAAACCATAGACCTTGATCCCCTCTGCTTGTACACGCATCACTACAGGGGTAAAGTCAGAGTCACTTGTTGCAAATGCAAAGGCATCGATATCTTTGGTATGAAGCAGATCTATGGCATCTATGGTCATAAGGATATCGGTAGCATTTTTGTTTTTAGAGTAGTCAAACTGTTGTATTGGTTTAATGGCAAATTCCAACAGTTTCTCTTCCCAGTTCTTAAGGTTGTCTTTGGTCCAGTTACCGTAAGCATGGCGTATATTCACGATGCCATATTTACTGAGCTCATTGATGATGCCTTCTATGGAACGATGCGATATGTTATCACAATCTATAAACAATGCAATGCGATCCTCTGTTTTATGTTTTGCCATATCACTCCTTTGCTTTGTAGTATGTCATAGTGCTGCGGCCGAACTTTTTACGTTTCATCAATACCAATGTACCTATCTCCTCAGGCATATCCAGATTGGACATATGCTCCACAATGACCATTTCAGCCACTTCAGGCTCAATACTCTCTATAAGTGCAATGGTTTTATCATAAACATCATCCATACCTTCACGGGTAGAGAAGGGAGGATCAAAGTAAAAATAGGTCTTTTCCTTGCTCTGTTTGACGATATCATAGACAGTGGAGAACTTTTCAAAACTGTCACCGTAGAAAAGGTGGCATTTAGAAGGATCGACACGTTTAACATTGCCTTCTAGACAACGAAACGCCGTTCTGTTGTACTCCATAAAATAACATTGCCCCGCACCACGGCTTAAAGCTTCGAGCCCTATGGAGCCTGAACCTGCAAAGACTTCAACAAAGTTCTTGTCGATAATATCAAATTGCAAGGTGTTAAAAAGGGATTCTTTCAAGATACCTTTTGAACTGCGCGTTGTAAAGATATCGGGTATCTCTATTTTTTTGCCTTTATGTTTACCCGCAGTAATGGTGGTTGTAAATATTTTTATTTTTTCTTCTTTTGATCTCATGGTATGAGTGTATCTAAATATGCGTTAAAAATTAACAATGCTCTGAAGGGTATTGATCAACTTGCTCTCTTCTTTGATATCCGCACGTTCTTTCCCCGGTTCGGTACTGGTAATGATGGTACGGGCAGTGATGAGTTTGGTAGTGTCTTTTTTACGTATACCCCAGTAGGTATGCATAATGACAGGTTCACCTTTATACTCACCCAGATAGAGTACTACATGTCCGGGAACATACAGCAGGGACCTGAATGGCTCTGCATCTTTGATGATCTTCTTCTTTTTTGTCATTTTAGTAAGACCTTTGATGGAGATGCTCTCCCCATCTTCCGCCTGTTTACTGGAGTTTCGGCGCAGGAAGATGCCAAATGCTCCTAAAAAGTCCCTGGTCGTTGCAGAACAGTCACGGCACTCATAACTGCCGCCCCATCCGTAAGGTTCACCATAAAACTCCTTGGCCAGCATGCCTACATTTTTCGCAGTGAAAGGCAGCGGTTTCTTTGCAATGATGGCTGGATTCTTTACCTTGACCTTTTCAATATGAGCCCTTCCTTTTGCATCGCGTGAAGCGACCATATAGGATTGGTCTTCGGAGATGGGGAAGAGGGCGCCCAGTTTAACGATGGAGATATCTTTAGAGCCGTTGTAAAGACGAAGATTGTCTTTGATCACCATGGCATATGTATCATTTTTAAACGCTTTGATGAAATCAGAACTTACCAGTGCCAGGTCAGACGTTTTTACCCAGCCAAAAGCGTATGATGCCCTTACAAAGGCCCACCGTTTATCCTTGGAAAAGTGGGAGATGTAAAGGGGAACATTAATGTGAAGCGCAGAATTTTGGTTATAGTCGAAAGGGAACCCCTCACCGGTTTTTTTAGGGTCTCTAAAGAAAGAAGATGCAGTAGGGAGCGCTTTGATATCGGTACGGCGTATGGTAATAGCTTTATATCTTTTTGTATCAATATGGTCATAGTCAGCATTCTCTATCCATTTGTTATACACTTTTGCTGGTATGATGGCCCCTTTATCTTGATAGATCGGTTTTTTTGTGATAAACCTGATCTCCCATCCAAAATCTTCTTCAGGTATATCCAACGCACTTAAGCTCCATGGTTCAAAGTATTTTTTGTTAAACATCTCATCGAACTCTTTTTGTCTCTCTTTGGAAAAAGGTTTGATCTGGTTCGCATAATAGGCAGGGTCCTGTGGGATCTGCTTCATATCCGCCACCCTGTTTTTAGGCATACGGTCTATTTTGCTTTTTATCCGTTGACTCTCCTTGAGCAGGTACTCCGCATGTAGGTTGGAAAAGAAGCCTAGAGCAAGGTAGAGAAGGGTTAATTTTCGATACATTTTTTCTTTCTTTTTTGTTTTATCATAGGATAGTTTGGTTAATAGTTGGTTTATAAGTTGTCCAGGTATTAAACTTTTGGAGGTTGGGATTTTTTACTGTTCTTTTTGCGTCTTTTTCGTTTCCGCTCTTTGTTTTCAGTATGGACTGACCGTACCCACAGTCTGTTAAGGACCACATAGATGATCCCAGTGACAACAACGGAGTAAAATGCGGTCCCTACATAGAGTGGCACCAGGATGTCATCAAAATGTTCACTGAACCATGACATGGTCAACTCTATATCTTCAAGACCTTCACGTCCCAGGATAAAGTTTCCCGTAAGGTACTCCATATAGTACATAGGAGGCATGGTAAAAGGATTGCTCAGCCAAACCATGGAGATCGCTATGGGTACATTAAAGCGGATAAAAGGCGTAGTGGCCATAACAGCCAGCATTTGCATAGGCATAGGGATAAAGCCCCAAAAAAGTCCTACAGCCACACCTCTGGTCACCATCCGTCTGTTTACAGCAAAATAGGCTTTGGGTAAATTGTATTTTTCTAAGAATGCATCTATTTTATTGCTGCCTGAAGGCTTTTTTTTAAAAACTTTTCGTATCATTTGTATCTATAGTTCCAATTAGTATATGGCTTAGTGTAATACCGGAGAGCTTTAAATCACCTTTTTATCAACTTTTGTGTAAAATACGCGTAATAAAATAGTCACAAAGGTACAATATGAGTGGATATATGATTTTTTCGGGCACATCAAACCCTGAACTTGCTGAAGAGATAGCAGCTTACCTGGAGATGCCTCTTTCCAAGGCGAATATCAACCGTTTTTCTGATGGTGAGATCTCTGTACAGATCGCAGAAAGTGTACGTGGTAAAGATGTGTTTATTATCCAGCCTACATCTGCACCTGCCAACAGCAATCTCATGGAACTTCTTATCATGACAGATGCACTGAAGCGTTCTTCTGCAAAGTCTATTACGGCGGTTGTACCTTACTACGGTTATGCAAGACAGGACAGAAAAGCTGCACCAAGAGTACCTATTTCGGCAAAGCTTGTAGCAAACCTCATGGAGACTTCGGGTATTACCCGTATGGTTACTGTGGATCTCCATGCTTCTCAGATACAAGGTTTTTTTGATATCCCTGTAGACAACCTGTACGGTGCTATTTTATTTATGGACTACATTAGAGCAAAAAACTTTCAGAACCCTGTGATCGCTTCTCCGGATATAGGTGGTGTGGCAAGAGCAAGATATTTTGCCAACAAACTGGGTCTGGATATGGTCATCGTTGACAAGAGACGTGAAAAAGCCAATGAGAGTGAAGTAATGAACATCATTGGTAATGTAGAGGGTAAAGATGTGATCCTCATCGATGATATGGTCGATACTGCAGGAACGATGGTGAAGGCTGCATCTGCATTGAAAAAACTCGGTGCTACATCGGTGATGGCATGTTGTACTCACCCGGTGCTTTCAGGACCTGCCTATGAGCGTATCGAAGAGGGAGAACTTGATGAGCTTGTGGTTGCCAATACGATCCCTATGGCAAAACCGTCTAAAAAGATCAAAATGCTTTCAACGGCATCTATGCTGGGTGAAGTGATCCGTAGAGTACATAACAACGAGAGTGTAAACTCTCTTTTTGAAACAAACTAGTAAGTAAGAATACAAGGAATTGAATGGCTAAGGCAGTACCACAGAAAAATATCCGTAATTTTTCGATCATCGCACATATTGACCATGGAAAGTCAACACTTGCGGACAGAATCATCCAGGAGTGTGGGGCGGTTTCAGACAGAAAGATGTCTGCACAGGTGATGGATACGATGGATATTGAAAAAGAGCGTGGTATTACCATTAAGGCACAGTCTGTACGTCTTGATTATATTAAAGATGGGGAACATTACATTCTTAATCTCATAGACACTCCGGGGCATGTGGACTTCTCTTATGAAGTGAGCCGCTCACTGGCATCATGTGAAGGTGCGCTGCTGATCGTAGATGCTGCACAGGGTGTAGAAGCACAGACGATCGCCAATGTTTATATCGCCATAGAGAATGATCTGGAGCTTTTACCTGTAGTGAACAAGATAGACCTTCCCGCAGCCGATCCTGACAGGGTACTCACTGAACTGGAAGAGGCGATAGGTATCGATGCGACGGAACATAATCTTGTTTCAGCCAAGACCGGTGTGGGGGTTAAAGACCTTATAGACGCTATTGTAGATCGTGTCCCGGCACCACAAGGTGATGAAGATGCACCGGCTAAAGCGCTTATTTACGACAGTTGGTTTGACAATTATCTGGGTGCATTGGCACTGGTACGTGTCTTTGAAGGAAGTATCAAAAAGAGACAAAATATCAAGATTATGGGTACAAAAGAGGAACACCAGGTCCTTGATCTGATGTATCCTAACCCTATCGCACCTATAAAAACGGAGGAGATCCGTACCGGTGAGGTAGGTATCGTTGTAACCGGTCTAAAAACAGTGGAAGGACTGCAGGTTGGTGATACCATTACGGATGCCAAAAATCCTACCGCTGAAGCCATTGGAGGTTTTGAACCGGCCAAACCGTTTGTATTTGCAGGAATCTATCCTATAGAAACTGACAAATTCGAGGACCTGCGTGATGCACTGAATAAACTCAAACTCAATGACTCCTCTTTGAGCTTTGAACCGGAGAGCTCTATGGCACTGGGTTCCGGGTTCAGAACAGGTTTTTTGGGAATGCTGCACATGGAAGTGGTAAAAGAGCGTTTGGAACGTGAGTTCAACCTTGAACTTATCGCTACGGCACCTACGGTTGTATATAAAGTAAAACTGACGAACGGTACTGAACTTGAGATACAAAACCCAAGTGAACTGCCTGAAACGCAGAAGATAGATACGATCTATGAACCCTACGTAAAAGCCACGATACTGACACCTCAGGAGTATGTAGGGAATCTTATCAAACTGCTGAATGACCGCCGCGGTATCCAGGTCAAGATGGACTACTTGAACGAAACACGTGTCCTTATGGAGTATGATATCCCTATGAATGAGATCGTGATGGACTTTTATGATAAACTGAAGTCTATTACCAAAGGATACGCGAGTTTTGACTATGAACCTGTTGGTTTCAGACCGGGAAATCTTGTCAAACTTGATATACGTGTAGCAGGAGATATCGTTGATTCCCTCTCTATCATTGTTCCTGAAGAGAAAGCCCGTACAAGAGGACTTGCTTTTGTCGCACAATTGAAAGAACTTATCCCGAGACAGCTGTTTGAAGTGGCTATCCAGGCGAGTATCGGAAACAATATCATCGCCCGTTCGAACGTGAAATCGATGGGTAAAAACGTGACGGCAAAATGTTACGGTGGAGATATCACACGTAAAAGAAAGCTTCTAGAGAAACAAAAAGCCGGGAAAAAACGTATGAAGTCCATCGGTTCTGTGGAAGTACCGCAAGAAGCATTTATGGCTGTGTTGAAGTTAGACAGCTAATGACACTTATTCCCCTGGAAGAAGACAAAGAAACGATCGCCGGGCGTTTTAGAAAAGCACACTCGTTTGCTTTTTTGAACGAAGGGCAGGTCACTGTCAAGAAAAATCCCCATAAAACGTCAAAATCACCGGAATTTTTTGAATATTTTAAAACTTTGAATGTAGATAGGCTCTATATCAAGGAGTTGGGGTATAAAACCTTCCTGAAACTTCTAGACCTGGGTGTAGAGGTCTATCTGGTACAAGAGGCAGATAGGTTGAACGATATAAAGGCTGATACACTACTGTTGTTGGACAGGGAGAATGCAAAAACATATTGTTCATTGGGACATCATAACAAAGAGGCGCGAAAGTAGTGGGCTGGTCATTACATTTACACCTTGTGGCAGCCATTGCATGGATAGGTGGGGCATTCTTCATGTTCATGCTGGGTGTGAGCCTTAGAAAAAAAGAGGACCAGGATGCTGTATACCCGCGCATAGGTCCTATCTATGGGTATTTTGAGACAGCAGCGCTGATCATCCTGCTTACGACAGGGTACATCATGATATCAGGCAATGGTCTGCTGGATATACTTTTTTCAAACCTCTCCAATGAAGTCATCGATGCATTGCGTATGAAACTTTACATCGTTGCTGTTATTGTAGTACTCACGGTGATACATATGACTATTGCCCTAAAGACCTTACACAGTGTAAAAACACCTTTACAGCGTCTTTTCTCAAAAGGTTCATCGATGGGTATCTTTCTTTTAAACCTCATAGTACTGCATTATGCCATGGTGCTCAGAGATATACTTTAATCTCTACCCTTACTTTATATTTTCATTTTTTTCATTGAACTGACATTTTTAGACTACTAAATGTATCGTATATTTCATATACTCCTAAGATATAAATCAAGGAGTGATTATGAAAGTAGTATTGAGTATTGCCGGTTCTGACAGTAGCGGCGGTGCAGGTATTCAGGCTGACCTAAAGACATTTGAAGCATTTGATGTTTTTGGTACGACAGCGATTACGGCACTGACAGCACAAAATACCACAGGTGTTGAACAGATAGTCGGTATGGATGCATCATTTGTCAAAAAACAAATTGAAATGGTATTGAAAGATTTTGATGTGGCAGCGATAAAGATCGGTATGCTTTTCAATAAAGAGATCATAGATACTGTGTGTGAGATGATAAAGGACCTTAGTATCCCCATCGTACTTGACCCAGTCTCAATCTCTAAAGCAGGTTCTCCATTGCTTGAAGATGATGCTTTGAGTGCAATGAAATCTCTTTTTGGGCATGTGACACTTATTACACCCAATCATCATGAGGCCTATGAATTCTTTGGATATATAGATGGAGATACAAAATCCCTTGAAATGATCCAGAGTCTTAATACACCGGTACTTGTCAAACATCATGTCGTTGAATTTCCTGAGGGTAGCTTCAGTGTCGATCAGCTTTATTTTCAGCGTCAAAAACATCGGTTTCAGTCACCACTCATAGAAACCTCAAATTTACACGGTACAGGGTGTTCTTTTTCAAGTGCAATTACAGCAAATCTTGCATTAGGATATCCTCTTGAGAAATCGATCACCATTGCAAAAAAGTTTATTACTCATGGACTGAGAGAAGCTCCAGAAATCGGAAACGGACCGGGGCCTATACATCATAAAAAAGGAGGAGAATATGCAGCGATCGCTTAATGGTCTCTATGTGATCACAGATGAATATCTTACACCAGATGAAACTGTACATAGTTATGTTGAAGATGCCCTTATCGCAGGAGCTTCTATCGTACAATATAGAAACAAAACAAAATCAGATGAAGAGGTAGAAGAAGTATGTCGAATACTTCAATCACTTTGCAGCAG
>JBFEWI010000208.1:0-2857 GCA_041546475.1 Sulfurovum sp. | reverse complement strand
ACCTTATTAGTGCTATTGTAGAGGCGAACAGTACAAGAAAAGATTTTATTGCTGATTCAATCATTAAAAAGAACCCATCTACCGTCGGTATCTACCGTTTGACGATGAAAAGCGGATCAGACAACTTTAGATCCTCGTCGATCCAAGGTATCATGAAACGTATCAAAGCCAAAGGGATCAATGTCGTGGTCTATGAACCCGTATTACAAGATGATGAATTCTTTCACTCGAAAGTCATCAAAGATCTGAAAGCATTCAAAGATATTTCAGATGTGATCGTAGCCAACAGGCTCTCAGAGGATCTCAAAGATGTAGAAGAAAAAGTCTATACCAGAGATCTCTTCGGTAGCGACTAAAAGGGAATAGATGAAGATATTGGTCACAGGAACAGCTGGCTTCATAGGATTTCATTTGGCAAAGAAACTGCTTGAGCGTGGTGATGAAGTCGTGGGGCTTGATAATATCAATGACTATTACGATGTCAATCTTAAATATGGGCGTTTAAGAGAGTTAGGCATCGATCCCACACACATAGAAGAGAACCAACCTGTTACTTCGACCCTATTTCCAAAACATACATTTATCAAACTCGACCTTGCTGATAAGGATCAAATGGAAGCCCTGTTTAAAACAGAGCAATTTGATGCAGTCTGTAACCTTGCTGCACAGGCAGGTGTACGTTACAGTCTTGAGAATCCCCATGCGTATATAGAAAGTAATATACAGGGCTTTATGAACATCCTTGAAGGGTGTCGAGAAAACGGTATCAAAAACCTCTCTTACGCTTCAAGCTCCTCTGTGTATGGACTCAATCAAGAACAGCCTTTTAAAACAACAGATCAGGTTGATAGACCTATCTCAATCTATGCAGCGACCAAAAAATCAAATGAGCTGATGGCACATACCTACTCTCATCTCTTTGGTATCTCGACAACAGGTCTTAGATTTTTTACTGTCTATGGTCCATGGGGAAGACCCGATATGGCACCTATGCTCTTTGCAGATGCGATCCTTCATGACCGCGCCATCAAAGTTTTTAATCAAGGGGATATGAGCAGAGACTTTACCTACATTGATGATATTGTAGATGGATGCATCAAGGTGATCGACAACCCCAATGAAAAAGATCTCTATCAGATCTATAACATCGGGAACAACGCCCCTGTACAACTGATGGACTTTATCAAAGCTTTAGAGAATGCTCTGGGAAAAGAAGCAAAGAAAGAGTACCTTCCTATGCAGCCAGGTGATGTTAAATCAACCTATGCAGATGTCAGTGGTCTCATGCACGACTTTGATTACAAACCGGATACTTCCATTCAAGAGGGTGTGGACAAATTTGCACAATGGTATAGAGTGTTCTACCCTATCTAAAAAATAGATTCTTTTACAGGCTCTTAACTTTCAACATATCCATCTTTTGATCATACACTTCACTCTGTACATCAAAGAGTCCAAGCAGTGTGGAGAAAAGATTGTCCTGGGAAAATGCATTAGATGCAGCTTTTCCAATACCTTCTCTATCCAAAGGAAAATTTTTGCCTAACCACAGTAGAGATGCGACATGTTTTTGCACATCCGGTGCGATGAAATAGGGAAGCCCGTGCAAGTAAAAGCCACCCTCACCCAAAGACTCTCCATGATCCGCCATATAGAACATTGCAGTATCCACAGTATCCTCATACTTCTTCAAAAGCCCTATCGTCTGAGAAAGAAAATAATCGGTATAGAGCAGTGCATTGTCATAGGCATTGGAGATCTCTTCTTGTGTACACTCTTCTAGCTGATTGGTCTGACACGTTGGTGTAAAACGCTCAAATGCTTTTGGGTAGCGTTTATAGTATGCAGGACCGTGATTACCCATTTGATGCAGTACGATGATCATATCCTTATCACTCTTTTCTATACGCTGTCCCAAACCGACCAGCATACCCTCATCTCTACATTCCCCCTCACATAGGGTATTGTTTTCAGAGGTTTTATAATGCTCATAGTTCACCCTGTTAGCCACCCCTTTAGAGTCGGAGTTATTGTCTCTCCACAACACCTCTACTCCGGCATGGGAGAGTACATCGAGCACATTTTCTGTATGAAGTCCTTTTTGGGTATCATATTCACTTCTATCATAAATAGAGAACATACAAGGTACAGAAACGGCTGTAGTGGTCCCGCATGAATACATATTTGAAAAGTTGATGATATTTTCTTCTTTTATCCGTGGGTTGGTCTCTCTTTGATACCCGTTCAGAGAAAAATGATCTGCACGTGTCGCTTCACCTACCACCATGATCACTACTTTTCTCCTTTCTCTTTTCTCTATCTTCGCATCCAGTCCTGTTTCTATGAGGGGCAAATCAGTCTCTGTGACCTGTCCTTTCACATAGGAACCCAAAGCGTAAAGTCCATAGGTCGGATTGGTATAGGAACGTAAGATCTTATGTTCCCTGAAAAAAGAGGTATAGTGCTTGGAAAAAGGAAGCATCACAACAAAGATCAAAATAAAACTGCCTGCACTCAATTTTAATTTTGAAAACAATTCCGCTCTGAATCCACGATAGACCAAAGGTGTTTTATAGATGATATATGAAGGCAATACCCCAAATAATATCACATATCCAAACAGTTTCCAACTCATAAGATCAGAAGCTTCATTCATATCTGTCTGCATGGTGTTTTCGATCATTGTTGCATCTATAATAATGTTATAGGTTTGCATAAAATAGTTTACCGTTGCAGCAGTCATCAACATGACTATAAGCATCGGCTTAGTGACATATCTCCAACTTAAAAGAGAGAACAAAAGGGTTAAAAAAAGGAAAAATACCACACCTTGCGAGATAACAAAAGGGGCATAGGT
>JBFEWI010000322.1:0-1238 GCA_041546475.1 Sulfurovum sp. | reverse complement strand
GAAGATAGTATGAAGTCAAGTTATCTTGACTACTCTATGAGCGTCATCATTGGTAGGGCATTACCTGATGCGAGAGACGGGTTGAAACCTGTACACAGAAGGATCCTCTATGCGATGAACGACCTCAGTCTTTCACACAGAAGTCCGTATAAAAAATCCGCACGTATCGTCGGGGACGTGATCGGTAAGTATCACCCGCACGGTGACTCTTCGGTCTATGACGCACTTGTACGTATGGCACAAGACTTTTCTATGCAGGCACCACTTGTGGATGGTCAGGGGAACTTCGGTTCGATCGATGGTGACAATGCAGCAGCGATGAGATATACCGAAGCGCGTATGACAAGGATCGCTGAAGAGCTCCTTTCTGACCTTGAGAAAGATACGGTAGACTTCGTGCCGAACTATGATGATTCCATGCAGGAGCCTGATGTACTTCCTTCACGTGTACCGAACCTGCTTCTGAACGGTTCAAGCGGTATCGCGGTGGGTATGGCTACGAACATACCTCCGCATAGACTCGATGAACTTGTAGATGCACTGGTTATGCGTATCGATAATCCGAACACAACGGTAGAAGATATGATGAAAGTGGTACAGGGGCCTGACTTCCCGACAGGTGGTATCATCTTCGGTCGCAAGGGTATCACAGATGCCTATACGACAGGACGCGGGCGTATCAAAGTGCGTGCTAAGACACACATAGAACAGAAAGGATCCAAAGAGATCATCATCATCGATGAACTCCCTTTCCAGGTCAACAAATCCAGACTCATAGAGAATATTGCACAGCTTGTACGTGACAAACAGATAGAGGGGATCTCGGAACTTCGTGATGAGTCAGACAGAGAAGGTATCCGTGTGGTGGTCGAGCTGAAGCGTGATGCAATGAGCGAGATCGTACTGAACAACCTTTTCAAAAGTACACAGCTCCAAGTGACGTTCGGTATCATCATGCTTGCGATCGCAGACAAAGAGCCAAAAGTATTTAATCTTATGGAGCTCTTTGATCTTTTCTTGAAACATAGAAAAACAGTTGTGATCAGAAGAACGATCTTTGACCTTGAAAAAGCAAGAGCAAGAGCGCACATCTTGGAAGGTCTCAAGATTGCTGTAGATAACATCGATGAGGTGATCAAGATCATCCGTGCTTCTGCAGACGATGCGGAAGCCAGAGAAAACCTCATGTCTCGCTTCAAACTTTCTGAGATCCAGGCAAAAGCGATCCTGGAGATGAG
>JBFEWI010000085.1:0-7366 GCA_041546475.1 Sulfurovum sp. | reverse complement strand
TTGATGATATGAGCAAGTAAGGTAGCTACTGATTTTTTAATTTTATTTTCCATGCATCTGTCCTTTCTGCAATTGTACCATAAAAACATGGTACAATTTTATCAAAAGTATAAAAAAAGGGTCAAAATGAAATTTACAGGACATAATGTTTTAGTCACAGGAGCAAGCAGAGGGATAGGTGCAGAGATAGCGAAAAGGCTTGCCACTTTTGGTTTGAAAGTTTGGGTCAATTATCGTTCTGGAGAGGCTGAAGCAAATGCTGTAAAAGCAGCCATAGAAGCTGAAGGCGGTCAAGCGGAAGTGATAGGATTTGACGTCAGTGATGATGAGGCATTTGTTGCAGGGATAAAAAGCATTGTTGATGCAGACGGTGAGCTTGCATATCTTGTGAACAATGCAGGTATTACCAAAGACAAACTGGCGATGCGTATGAAAACCGAAGAGTTCATGGATGTGATCAATGCAAACCTCACATCCACATTTATAGGATGCCGTGAAGCGCTCAAAGTGATGGGAAAAAAACGCTTTGGCTCTGTGGTAAATATCTCTTCGATCGTAGGTGAAACAGGAAATGCGGGCCAAACGAATTATTCGGCAAGCAAAGGCGGAACGATCGCGATGACAAAAAGTTTTGCGATCGAAGCAGCACCTAGAAATATCCGTTACAATACGATCACGCCGGGCTTCATCGCGACAGAGATGACAGATGTGCTGAAAGATGAGGTCAAAGATGCGTTCACTGCCAAGATACCGATGGGAAGATTCGGTGAACCTAAAGAGGTCGCTGAAGCCGTGGCATTTTTACTCTCTGACCACTCTTCTTACATTACAGGTGAGACACTGAAGGTGAATGGCGGGATGTTCATGTAAGGTTCATGAACATTTTCAACGAAAATTTTTCTTCACAAAATACCATAAAAAAAGTACAGCGACAGCGATGAGTACTCCTACCATCAGTATGTCACTGTATGCAACCAGTTCCTCTTCAAAATTCTTGATCAGATAGATCCATATATTGATCGCTACAAAGGTACTTGCAAGTACAATAGTCAGTGTCACCCGATGTCTAAATCCGATCAAAAATCCTACAAAACTTCCTGCCACCGGACCAGTCATGGCAAAAGGTGTCAATACAAATAAAATGAGCCCAACAACACCATAACGTTTAATAAGGGGCTCATATTTATGGGCATTGATTTTAGATCGTTCCAGGTACCGGTTAAGGGGCGGGTATGAGAGGAAGTCAAGCTTGTTCCAGCTAAATACGAAAAGCGGATATAAGATGAGAACCATAATGGATTCAATGAAAAAGTTGAAGAGCACAAGAAAGGTAGTGTTCATCTGTGAAGCTACACCTATAGAGAGCCCTGCCATTCGTCCAAATATGACATTCGTGACCGTTATACTGAGTAGTTCCTGAAAATAATTTGAGTAAAAAATAGCACAAAGTAAAACAAGAATGAAGTAGCCGCCTAATAACATAAGTCCAAGAAGCAAGATCTGCCCCTCTTTATGTTTCAAAAATGATTGATCGAATTTCAACAATTTACCTTCCGTCTGGTCTATGGAATAAAAGTATAGCATGAAATTTCCCTATCATGTAAATAACTTTGAGGTATAATCATGAATGAAATATCAAAGCAAAGGAAAGTATTGGCACGGATACTGGTATTGGAAGATGACAAACTCTTCAATGAAACCCTGGAAGACTTTTTAGAAGAAGAAGGGCATGTGCTACATTGTGCTTTAGACCCTTACAGTGCACTTGACCTCACTTATGAACATGTGTTTGATCTCTATCTTTTTGATGTCAATCTACCCTATGAAAACGGTTTTGAACTTTTAGAAAAATTACGTCAAAGCGGTGATGAAACACCATGTATCTTTATTACCTCTAGAGAGGATAAAGCATCATTAAAAGAGGGGTTTGAAACAGGAGGGGATGATTACATCCAGAAGCCTGTCGACCTGGATGAGCTTTTCTTACGTATACAGGCAGTGTTACGCAGACAGGTGCGCAGTCAGATTATACAGATAGGAACGTATCAGTTCGATATCTTGACCAAGACCCTCTATCAGAACGATAAAGCACTGGAGTTGAGTCTTAAAGGAAGTGAACTTCTGCTTACCTTGTTAGAAGGCCAGGGACGGGTGGTTCCTTTAGAACAGATCAAAGAACGTCTTTGGAGCTCTTCGGAAGAATCAAGTGACGGAGCATTGAGAGTCTATATCGCGCAACTCAAAAAATATTTTCCTACTCAGATACAGAATGTACGTGGTGTTGGGTACCAGATGAGTATTAAATGAGAAAAGAGATCATTTTTGGTACGGTTATCTATTTTGTGACCATGTTTACCCTGCTGACTGCCGTGTATCGCTTTTTAGGCAATTGGAACATTACTGAGGTTAATTTTTTTATCGCAGGCGCTCTGGTTCTACTGGTAGCCATAGGATGGGGGTATGTGCTCTCTACACTTATTTTTGCACCTAAGAAACAGATGGAAGATACATTGACTTCTCTCACCAATGATATTATTCATGAACTTAACATTCCGCTCTCTACGATCAAAGCCAATACGGCCATGTTAAAAAAAACAATGGAAGATGAAAAGTCCTTAAAGCGTATCAAGCGTATAGAGGATGCCAGTGTCAGACTCAAAAAACTCTATGATGAGTTGGTCTACAGTATTCATAAAGAGATGCATACGATAGAAAAAGAACGTTTTGATCTTCAGTCATTAATTGAAGAGCGGATTGAAGTATTTAAAGATCAGAAACGAAACCCTTTTGAACTCAGTCTGGAACAGTATGAGATAGAGGTGGATAAAATAGGGTTTGAACAGATGTTTGACAACATTGTTTCCAATGCCATGAAGTACTCTTCCAAGGATGCACCGATACATGTGACACTGCATGACCATATATTAAGTATAGAAGACCATGGGGTGGGTATGGGAACCACAGAACTTTTACGTGTACATGAACGCTATTATCAGGCAGATGATAGAAAAGACGGGGAAGGGATAGGACTTGCTCTGGTCAAAGCATATTGTGATGAAGAGGGAATAGAGATCCATTTCAAATCGGAAAAAGGCGTTGGGACAACGGTGAGTTTAAATATGTCAAAGGTACACAGCGCCTAATCATATAATTTGATATTATTCATATTATCAATTTCACACTTACTTAACACTTCTTTACTATAGTTATGTAAAAAGTAAAAGGTATGGATTGATGAAAAGAAATGTAGTCAAAAACGTGTTGGTCTTCGGTGCAGTATTGAGTGTGGTTGGTTGTGGAAGTGGATCTTCTAGTGTGGTAGAAACATCTAATATACCTTCAGAAGTAGAAATTGCACTCGATGCACCTGTTTCAAAACTGTCACAAGAGTTAACTAATACACTTGCGTATATGGGAAATGAAGAAAGACTTGCTTATGATGTTTATAATGCTTTGTATGATCAATATGGTACAGAACAGTTTACAAAAATTGCAACAAATGGGGAATATCAACATATTACTGTGGTACAGGAGCTTATTCAAAAATATAAACTCAGTGATGATGTGAATTTTACCAATGTGGATTTGGAACCTTTAGGATATATAAATACACCTATAGAAGCAATGGATGCAGGAACCTATGACATTGCAGCGATACAAAAACTCTATGATGATCTTGTTGCACAAGGGTCTACATCTGAAATAGATGGGTTGAAAGTAGGATGTATCATTGAAGTAGTAGATGTAAATGATTTGAATCGAGATATTGTATTGGC
Organism: Sulfurovum sp.; assembly: GCA_041546475.1. Classification (GTDB taxonomy): domain Bacteria; phylum Campylobacterota; class Campylobacteria; order Campylobacterales; family Sulfurovaceae; genus Sulfurovum. The sequence goes on along the minus strand of JBFEWI010000085.1, from coordinate 3,590 downwards.
AGAGTCTGAAGGTGCAACAGATATTGTTACCGTATTTAATTTCTTACGTGATGGTAGTTATAATCATTACTGGGCATTTGATAAAGGGCTTAAAAACCAAGGTATTGCTGAGGGTTGTTGTTCACTTGGTAATGAATATTGTCATCCTGAGTATCCCAATATAAAGTGATATAAAGTGTTCATTGAACTTAACACTAAATTAACACTTCTTTGTCATAATTCTGTTACGTCGAAATAAGTGAAGCCAGAAGGTGTCGTGTATGGATGACACCCCTTCATTAAATACCAATCCTTCTGTTCTTTTTAACACTTCCTTAACGTTTTTCCGCCATAATACATCCCAAAAAAGACTTTTCTATGATCAACTTGCTAAGACATCGTCATTTCATCTCTTATTTTAGCACTACCCTTATATACCTTTTGATGATAAGTATGTTTTTTTATCTACAGGAACATTATCTTGTATCAACACAAAACACAGAAGAGAGAACGACCCAGCTTTGTTTGTGTTCTTTTCAATCTGAAGCGGTTACTTCCGTAGAGCAGGTGGAGCAAGAGGAGATAGAGGAGATAGAGAAACCTATCGTTGAAGAAGAGCCTGAAGTCGAAGAAAAGCCTGTTGTTGAACCTGAGAACATTAAAGAACCTGTTCCAGAAGAAGAGCCTGAAGTCAAAGAAGAGCCTGTTCCTGAGCCGGTAGTAGAAAAAGCAATACCTAAACCGATCGTGAAAGAGGTCGATAAAAAACCAAAAACGAAAGTGAAGAAAAAAGTTAGAAAAAAAACTGCCAAGAAAAAGCGGAGCAGACAAAAAGCTTCTTCCCGGGGATCAAACATCAGTCCTGCTCAAAAAAATCAGTTTCTAGCACATATAAGGGATAAAATAAATAAGCATAAATCGTATCCGCGTATTGCAAAAAGAAGAGGTATGCAGGGTACGGTAAAGGTTGAATTTACTATATTGAGCAATGGTAATGTAGGAAATATCTCTGTAAGTGGCCCTAAAGTATTCCATAGTTCTGCACGAAATGCAGTTGAAAGTGCTTTCCCTATTAATGTCAAAGGTGCACCTATTTCGCTACCAAAGAGTATAAATATCACACTTCTCTATCAAATTAGATAGATTTAACACTTACTTAACACAACTATGACACTATAATTCAAATTAATTGAGGAGAGTTATATGAAAAAAGGGATTTACCTCTCTTTGGTATGTTCAGTCTGTTTGAATGCTGCCGAAGTAGAGCTAGAAACGATAAACGTAGCTGCAAAAGTAGATACTGAAGTGGTGAAAGATGTAAGCGGGGAAGACATTAAGTCAGCCGATCTTGCAGAAGCACTCTTTAAGCAGTCACCAAGTGTTTCACTCGGGAGAAGATCCGGTGTTGCCAATGATATTATCTTAAGAGGACAAAAGAAAGACAATATCAATATCACGATAGACGGGACAAAAGTCTATGGTGCCTGTCCAAACAGAATGGATCCGCCAGTGTCGCATATCTTGACGAATAATGTGGATTATATAGAGATCAATGAAGGGCCATTCAATGTAGAAGATTTTGGTTCACTCAGTGGAGATGTAAAGATACATACCAAAAAACCAGAAGAGGAGTTTGCAGGAGAATTAAATCTAGGTCTTGGTAGCTGGGGATACCAGAAAGGTGCATTCTCTTTGAGTGGCGGGACAGATAAGGTAAGAGTATTACTTTCTGGTTCGACAGAGAAGAGTGAACAGTATGAAGATGGTGACGGTAATGACTTTGTGGAGCAGATGGAAGAGGCTGCGGTTCCTATGGGGACACGTTATCAACCAGTACACCAAAATATGGATGCGTATGAGAAAAAGACGCTTATGGCAAAACTTTTCTGGGACATCACAGATAACCAAGAGTTAAGACTGAGCTATACTGCCAACAGGAGTGATGATGTACTTTATCCTTCTTCGAAAATGGATGCACTGTATGATGATTCAGATATTTATAACATAGAATATATAGCGAAAGATCTAGGAAGTTATTCTAAAGAGTTAAATCTTCAAGTCTATCAATCTGAAGTGGACCATCCTATGACTACCAGATACAGAGTCATGGCTGATTCGAATGCTTCTGCAAGTATGCAAGACGGTATTTGGGACTCGAAGAGAGCTATGACCTCTCACTTGACTACAAAGATGCAGGGTGCAAAATTAAAAAACAGTTTTGACGTGGATAACCATAGCGTTACAGCCGGATTGGACTATAGTATAAGAAACTGGGATGGCAGATATTATATGGATTATAATCCGATGATGACATTTCCTAAAAGTATTGATGATGCAGATACAAAGAACATGGGTGTGTTCATGAAAGATGAAATATCATTGGACAAATTGAAACTAGACCTTGCGCTTCGTTATGATCATACGAAAATTTCTAATAATAACAGTGCCCAACAAGACAATACCTATAATGAACTCACGGGGTATGTTTTCGGTACATATCAGGCGAATGAGAGTACGAAATATTTTGCTGGTGTTGGTAGATCATCCAGGGTGCCCGATGCAAGAGAACTATACTTTATAAGCAGTAAGGGCCCTATTATTGGAACAGATGATTTACAAAATACAGTGAATTATGAGTTTGATATAGGGGCAGAAAAGCAGTATGAAAATGCTATGGTCAAAGTCAAAGCATTCTATTCCAGACTAGATGATTTCATTGCCTATAATGCGACATTGAAACATTTTGAAAATGTGGATGCAACGATCTACGGTTTTGATCTTAGTGGTAGTTACATTGCAACAGATGCACTCTATTTTGATTACGGTATGGCTTACCAAAGAGGGAAAAAAGAAAATCCTCTTAGTGGACAGACAGATAAAGATATGCCGGAAATACCGCCGTTTAAGTTGAATGCTGCTGTTAACTATGACTATGATGATACATTGAGATTAAAAGCAGAAGTGATTGCTTCAGAGAGTTGGTCAGATTTTGACTTTGACAATGGTGAGCAAGAGTTGGATGCCTATGCAGTAGTCAATGTAAAAGGAACCAAAGTATTTGGTAAAAACTTTGAACTGACTGTGGGAGTGGACAATGTACTGGATAAAACCTATGCGGTATCGAACACATACAAAGATTTGACGCTTCTTTCTACAGGTACTGAAGGTGATGTAATGCTACTGAATGAACCTGGACGTTATTTTTACACGAACATTAAATATAAATTTTAATTTATACTACAGGGAAGAGATGTCTCTTTTTCTCTTCCCACTACCTCATTAAAAAATCAACTTTATGATACAACAAGTGGCTATTTTATGAAACGTATAAGCTTTTTATACTTTTTTTGTTATAATTACCCGTATTTTTAACAAACCTAAGGAGAAAGTCAATGGCATTATTTGATGATGTAAAAGAAGTAGTTGTTGAGCAACTAAATGTGAGCCCGGATGAGGTGAAAGAAGAGTCTAAATTCGTAGAAGATCTTGGGGCTGATAGTCTTGATGTTGTTGAATTGGTAATGGCACTTGAAGAGAAATTCGATATCGAAATTCCTGATGATCAAGCAGAAGCAATTGCAACTGTAGCTGACGCTATCAAATTTATCGAA
>JBFEWI010000309.1:0-1310 GCA_041546475.1 Sulfurovum sp. | reverse complement strand
TTTTAGTAGAACCGAAGTAACCACTGTGAGTAAAATACTCTTTGCTTTCAAGTTTATTTCCTGAGAACTTCGCTTTTTCAGCATTGATAATAACCACGTAGTCACCACAATCTACATTTGGTGTAAATGATGGCTTATGTTTACCTCTAAGTAGTGTCGCTGCTTCAGTTAAGATACGACCGAAAGTTTTACCTTCTGCATCGATCAGAACCCAGTCACGTTGTACTTCAGAAGGTTTAAGAACTGATGTCAATTTCATGAATTTTCCTTGTTTAAATAGAACGATTTACACGTAAATGCTCTTTGGTGAACGGATTCTACCCACTTAAACTTAAAATTTATTTAAATTAAGTTTAATTTAAGGAATTTATATCAATTTCTTCTTCTAGCAGATAAATGATCATTCCTTCCGTTCTTTTTCCCGTGATCTTCCCTATCGCCTTTTGATAATACCGCACCTGTTTTTCATGTTTCAGTGCATACTTTTTTGAACTTTTATAGTCTATCACCAAACAGTGATCATCATACTCCAGCAAAAGATCTATCTGTTTCAACTCTCCCTCAAAACTGAGAGACTGCTCTTTTCTGACCTTGGCACCTTCAAGTATCCGCTGGAATGCTTGATGTGCTATCAAATACTTGATCCGTATTTCTATCTGTTCCATACTCGCATCAGTCAACTGCTGCCCGTAACGATTTTTTAATGAAAGCATCGCTGTCTCCAGACTCTTATCATCAAAAGCGCCCAACATCTCCAGGGTATAATGCAACGCTGTACCAAACAGGATAGCCTCATAGTCTTTCTCTTCTTCCTCATCCTCAGAGAGCACCTCTTGTGTACCATAGTTTGAGATAACGATAGATGTATCTTCGTGCTTTGTGAATCTCTCACGACTCGATGTTTCATGTACTCTTAATGTACCAATGCACATTGTCTGCATGCCTATCTCATCAAAAACAGAGTCTTTAGGCTTTCGAATAACAATTAAACCTTCTACTGCACGGGTTAAAGCCACATAGAGTACATTTTTACTGTCTTTTAATGCAGAAGCTTTTCTTTCTTCCATGATCTGCGCATACGCCTCATCAAAGTTTTCTCTTCCTTTGCTTCTATACAGAATTTTATCTATGTAAAGGTTATCATTGTAATGATAGATCAATGCCGACTTGTCAGAATTTTTACGTGTCAATTTGTCCAAAAGTATGACATACTCAAACTCCAAACCTTTTGAACCATGTACTGTCATGATCTTTGCACCGTGTACGGAGTTAGATGCCACTGCGATACTCGAACTTTTAAACTCTTCTAC
>JBFEWI010000077.1:0-7767 GCA_041546475.1 Sulfurovum sp. | reverse complement strand
GTTTCTGGTGAATACTCTATGCTCAAAATGGCAGCCAAAGCAGGTGTGATAGACTATGACAAAGTGATGATGGAAACACTCCTCTCATTTAAACGTGCAGGTGCGGATATCATCATCACTTATCATGCAAAAGAAGCAGCGATCCTTTTAAACAAATAACCCATTTACAACCTGCACGTACCTAAAAAGTGCAGGTTTCTACAACTTTCAACCCTTTTATGGTAGAATAATTTCTTTTAAATTTTCAAACCTTATTTTATCTATATATACAAGGTTGAAAGATATGAGGATACAGTGATGAGACACTTTTTGACACTCAAAGATTTTACAAAAGATGAGATCTTAGAGATGATTACATTAGCACAGAAGATAAAAGCACAGACCAAACAACGCAACTTTGTACCCTATCTGGAACGTCAAACACTTGGGATGATCTTTGAAAAGAGTTCTACCCGTACACGTGTAAGCTTTGAGACAGGGATCTACCAACTTGGCGGCGTGGGACTGTTCCTCTCTTCCAATGACATACAGCTGGGACGCGGTGAACCGATGAAAGATACAGCCCGTGTCATCAGCCGTATGGTCGACATGGTAATGATACGTACCTTTGAGCAGTCAAAACTTGAAGAGTTCGCACATTACTCTAAAGTGCCCGTGATCAACGGCCTCACAGACGCTTACCATCCTGTACAACTCATGACGGATTACCTCACGATGATAGAACATGGCAAAGAGAAAGACCCTGTGGTCGCGTATGTCGGTGACGGGAATAACATGACACACTCCTGGCTGATGCTTGCAGCAAAACTTGGATTTGAACTGAGAGTCGCTACCCCTAAAGGGTATGAGTGTGATGAGACGATCGTCAAAGAAGCACTTGAAATTGCCAAAGAGAGCGGTGCGAAGATCACCTTTGGCAACGACCCTAAAGAGGCCGTAAAAGATTGCGATGTCGTGACGACAGATACCTGGGTCTCTATGGGACAAGAAGATGAAAAAGAAGAACGTGTCCGTGTATTCAACGGCTATATGGTAGATGAAGCGATGATGTCGTTGGCCAAACCTGATGCCATCTTCCTACACTGCTTGCCTGCATACAGGGGCTACGAAGTGAGTGAAGAGACGTTTGAAAAACACGAAGAGGTGATCTTTAGTGAAGCAGAGAACAGACTACATGCACAAAAAGGTATTATGGTGTGGCTGGATGCACATCGTAATGACAAAAACGACTAAATGAGTACTATAGATTTCGAAAAGTTCAGTAAATACTCCAAGCCGGGGCCAAGATACACCTCTTACCCAACAGCCTTGGAGTTCAGTGACGACTTCAAATATGAGGAGTATATCCACTATCTTGAAAATGCAAACGAGAAACTCTCGCTCTATGTACATCTACCCTTCTGTCGGTCAGCCTGTTATTTCTGTGGATGTAATGTTGTGTTTACTTCCAAAGAGAAAAAGCTCTCCACATACATAGAGTACTTGAAAAAAGAAGTAGATATTTTGGCTGAACATATAGATAGATCCCGTGAAGTGATACAGTTTCACTTTGGTGGCGGTACACCAACGTACTACAAAGCCTTTGAACTTGATGAGATCGTGAGCTATATCAAATCAAAGTTCCCCAACTGGAGCCAAGAGGCTGAGATCAGCTGTGAGATAGACCCCCGATTTTTTAATGAAGATCACATGAAAGTCTTTCAAAAACACGGTTTTAACCGTATTAGCTTTGGGGTACAGGACCTCGATGAAAAGGTCCAAAATGAGATACACCGTATACAGCCTTTGGAACTCACACAAAAAGCTGTCGACCTGGCCAGAAGATACGGTATAGACTCTATTAACACTGATTTCATCTATGGTTTACCCTATCAGACTCTGGAGACTTTCAAAAAGACCCTTGAACTCTCCACACAACTGGACCCGGACAGAGTAGCTGTCTTTAACTATGCCCATGTCCCTTGGCTGATGAAAACACAGCGAAAATTTGATGAAACCACACTGCCTACACCGGACGTAAAACTGCAGATATTCCAGTACACTATTGACTTTTTTGAAAGTAATGGATATAAGATGGTAGGTATGGACCATTTTGCCAAACCTGAAGATGAACTTTTTGGGGCTATCGAAAAAGGTGAGCTTCACCGAAACTTTCAAGGCTATACCACAAAAGGCGGTGCAAACCTTGTGGGTATCGGTCTGACCAGTATCGGTGAAGGCGAGCGTTATTATGCACAGAACACCAAAGATATGAAAGTCTATGAAGCTGCACTTGATGCAGGCAAACTGCCGTTTGAGAGAGGTGTGGTACTGAGTGATGATGACTATTTACGTAAAGCAGTGATCATGGAGCTAATGGCCAACTTTTCCATAGATATCAAACGGGTAGAGAGTGAGCATCATATAGATTTTAAAAGATACTTTGCTGATGCACTGGAAGCCTTGCAGGAGTTCGTAGAGGCTGACCTGATCACTATTACGGAAGATAAGATCACTGTAAGTACCACAGGTACCCTGCTGATACGAAATATAGCGATGCCGTTTGATGCCTATATGAAAAAGTATGCCCAAAGCAAAAAGAGCTTTTCAAAAACGGTATAATACCCCCATAAATAATGTCGACAAGAATACCCTTAAAAGCGTAGCGCTTGGAGAAGGTCGACGCTTTTTGCCTACTTTTTCTAAAAAAGTAGAGAACAAAATCTAGCATAAGAGGAATTATGAGTAAAACAGTTGAAGATATTTTTAACTTTACCGATACGAGTGAAGCCTGCATCAAATGCGGAAAATGTATCCCCGTATGTACCATCCACCAGGTAAATCCGGATGAAACGACTTCTCCCCGCGGGTTCATTGACCTTTTAGGTGCCTATCAGAAAGGAGATCTGGAACTGGATAAAAATGCCAAAGATATTTTCGAATCTTGTTTCTTGTGTACCAACTGTGTCGATGTCTGTCCTAACTCACTGCCTACGGATATGATCATTGAAGAGGTACGTGCAGATATCGCGGAGAAGTACGGAATAGCTTGGTTTAAAAAAGCCTTCTTTTTCTTGCTTCGCCACCGATGGGTCATGGACCTGGTGATGAAACTTGGGTTCATGTTCAAGACCTGTGCATTGTCTGTAGATGAAAAAGGCAGAGGTCTTAAAGCAAGATTTGCTCTCCCGATGGTGAAAAAAGGAAGACTGCTGCCTTCTATGGCAAAAACAAGCTTTTTAAACAGCCATCCTGAAGAGATACCAGCACCCGTTCAAGAGAAGAAAAACCCCCGTGTGGCCATCTTCATCGGATGTCTTGCCAACTATAACTATACCGATATCGGTGAGAGCTTGGTAGAGATACTGGCCAAACTGAACATCGATGTATTCATCCCTAAAAAACAGCTCTGTTGCGGTGCACCTGCCTACTTTACGGGAGATGTGAATTCAGTAGAGTATATGACCAAAAAGAATATCGAATATTTTGAAGGTTTTATGGAGGAATGTGATGCCATGTTGATCCCTGAAGCGACCTGTTCAGCGATGGTAAAGCATGACTGGGAGGTCTTCTTTGAAAATCATCATATGCCTGAATGGAAAGAGCGTGCACAAAAAGTGGCTGAGAAGATCCATATGGCCACTGCATGGCTCTATAACAATACCGACCTGGTCAAACTATTGGAAGAAAAAGGTAAAAAGTTTGATGATGTCGTCACATACCATGACCCTTGCCATGCAAGAAAAGTACAGGGTATCTGGCAAGAACCGCGTAATCTGCTTGCACAGAACTATCCGATGCAAGAGATGAGCGATCCAAACCGCTGTTGTGGGTTTGGCGGGGTCACGATGCAGACGGAGAAGTTCCATCTTGCAGAGGCTGCGGGAAAACCGAAAGCAGCCATGATCAAAGAGACCAAAGCCAAATATGTGAGTGCAGAGTGTAGTGCTTGTCGTGTACAGCTGAGTGAAGCGATGAACAATGCCGATGTGGAAACGATCTTTAAAAACCCTTTAGAGCTGATAGCTGAAGCGCTTAAAGATTAACCAAAACGGCAGGCATCTCCTGCCTTGATAACAAAGATATTATACCCGTCTACATATTTATAATCTAAGCCACAACCCAATTTTTCCAAAATATTGTGTACTATATAGAGTCCCAAGCCAAAACCTGAACTTCTTTTTTCTTCTTGGGAAAACGGCTCTACATAATAGGAAAGCGGATGTTGCAGTTTCTCACCTTTGGAACTGATCTCCAAACTATTACCCACTGTCTTGAGTGTTACATGTTTGTCTTTACTGTACTTAATACCATTGTCCAGCAGGTTTTTAATGGCCAGAGCGAGCAGTTTGACATCTGTAGCCAAAGCAACATTTTTTACATCTACGGTCACATTATCTTTGGCCACCATCAAAAGATCTTGACTTCTCCGTATCACCTCATCAAGCATCACATACTCAAAAGTCGGTTCAAAACTCTGCGTGGTCACCCTCTCTATCTCTGCAAGTTCCGAGATCAGTTCATTCATCCGTTCAAAGGCACGTACCAGTATCTTTTTGCTGGCCTCATCTTCCATCATCTCGACCACGATACGCCCCTTGGTAATAGGTGTTTTAAGCTCATGCATCACATTTCGCATGAAAAGGTTTTTAGAGGTACTCAAAGCATTGATATGCACAATCGCATCATCAAAACTTTTTGCGATCTTACCGATCTCATCATCATAGAGATAGGTAACACGTGTCTGCATATCACCTTGGGCAAATCTTTGTATCTGTTTGTGTAGTTTCTTTAAGGGGTAAAGCTTTCTTAAAACTGCCAAATAGAGTATAATAAGTACGGCAATAAGAAACACACCCAAAGCCACAGCGATCTCGAAATAATAATTCTCTGCCCTGTCATCTTCCAACAGAAGATTGTGCTGCATACGCTGTACATAGATATAATGTTCATCTTCTATTCTAAATACCCTTACCTGTCCAAGAGAAGAACCTCCGGTAAACACTGTCTCACCCTCTGTCTCTATCAGATTTTTGATCTTTGTGGCCTTCTTTTCAGAAAGCGGTTTTACACGTAGATCTTTATAGAGTGCATCCAAGTCCTCTTTCCCCGGATTGAGCTGTAGTTTTGAGAGAAAGGTAATGGAGATAAGTTGATAGCGTTTATACTCTTCGATCTTATGGCGGTCTTTATCCCAGGAGAGAAAAAGCAAAAAGGTAGCGATCAAGATCAAAATGGCTACAGAGAAGAGAATATGTATAAAGGTGGTAACAGATAGGTTTCTCATACTCTGTCAGTTAAAAGGTATCCTACACCACGGATCGGTTTAATGTAGATGTTATCAGGATCGATCTTCGCTATCTTCTGTCGTATCCTTGAAATGATCACATCAATATTTTTAATAGAACTTTCATCATCAATATGCTCACTTTCATATAAAAGCTGCTCTCTTGAGACAGAACCGTTCTTATGCTGCAGGAGCATACCTAAGATATCATACTCTGCAGCTGTGAGTTCCAAGGACTTCCCTTTGAACCTGATCTCTCTGGCGTTAGGGTCCGCAACAAAAAGTGCTTCTCTTTCCTGCACTTTCTCATCTACACTGTGTGTACGTCTCAAGATCGTTTTGATACGTGTCACCAGTTCTCTTGGATCATAGGGTTTTGGCATATAGTCATCTGCCCCGCGTTCCATACCGATCACTTTATCGGTGATGTCATCCCTCGCCGAAGAGATAATAATAGGGATATTGGTAATATCACGTATTTTAGGGATCACTTCCAACCCATCCATTCCCGGTAGGGTCAGATCCAAAATGATCAGGTCAAATTCATGCTGGGTTAAGAGTGACAGTCCTATATAAGGATCTTCAGCACCTATGACCTCCATATCATATTTTGTCAGATAGTTTGTTAAGATGAGTGCTAGTTCCGGATCATCTTCTATAATAAGTATTTTTATAATGATGTCTTCCTTCTATCACTTAAGTGATCAGTTTACTTTGTTCTTTATGATTATAATCTATATATACTTTAGTAATCGCAATCAAAAATGAAGTGATCGCCGGGCCCAATATCATCCCCCAAAAGCCGTAGGTACTCATCCCTGCGATAATAGAGAAAAAGATCACGATCTCATTGATCTCGATCGTACTTTTGAGTAGGTCCTTTTTGATCACTTTGATGATCACCGGTTTAATGAACGTATCGGCAATAATAGAAATAACAACAATGGAGTAACCCGCAATAAAAATAGCCGTGTTCGCATCCATGTTGGACCAGGAATAGAGTGACACCGGTATCCAGACAACGGCTCCTCCAATGACAGGTATCAATGATGCAAAGCCATAGATCACACCAAAAAGAAGCCCGTTAAACCCGAAGTAACTGACCATGATCCCAAAAAGAAAGCCTTCAAAAATAGCTGTCACAACGATCGAATAAAAAACCACTTCCATTGTAGAGGAGACCTCGTGTATCATCTTGGCACTTTTCATCCTGCTCACAGGCATCAGTGCACGTATGAGGTCAAACAAGCCTTCCCCATAGAAGTTAAAGATGAAATAAAAGACCAGTACAAGGATCATGTTCTTCATAAACCCAAGGCCTGCACTTCCGGCTGTCGTCATGTAAGAAGTTGATTCTTGGATATACCCAGCGATCTTTGCATCGCTCAATCCTACCTCACTCCACTCTTTGAGATAGGGGATCTTTTGTGTAAAGGTTTGCACGACCGAGGTCACTTCATTGATGGTCGCAATATCAAGTTGGGCGATATACCCTACTCCTGTGGTTGCCATATAGATGATCGGTGTAAAGAGTATTAATATCAGAAGCAAAGAGGTGAACATAGCACTTATCTTTCTGGAATTAAAATACTTGATCAACTTTTTTGTAAGGTTATATGTCCCCATGGTAAGCAGCATCGCTACTACGATAGAGAGTAAAAATGGTTTGTAGATACTATAGGCACCCATCAGTGAAAGCACAAAAAGTATGGTGATCGTGATACTTTTATTCGTTATCAAAAAGTCCGTCCTTCACTCCGCCGAGCTTGAAGTGTTCATAACTCTTTTGTGTGGCTATACGGCCGCGTGCCGTTCTTTCTATATAACCGTTGGCTATCAGATAAGGTTCCAAAACATCTTCGATCGTCCCCTCATCTTCACTCAATGCTGCACCTATGGTACTGAGCCCCATAGGTTTGTTTTTCGCAGAGACAAGAAGCTCCAAAAGCTGTATATCCTGTTCATCAAACCCTAAACTGTTGACACCCAGTTCATCTAAGGCATATCGGGCTCTTTGCAGCGTCACCTCTGCTTCATTCGCCACTTCAGAGAAATCCCTCACACGTTTGAGCAGACGAAGTGCGATACGTGGTGTGCCTCTGCTTCTGCGTGCTATCTCCGTTGCTGCAGGTATTTGTGCCGGTTTCTCCAATTTCTGGGCAGCCTGTGCAACGATCCGGGCTAACTCATCAGGCGTATAGAACTGCATACGGAAATGCATGCCAAAACGCTCTCTAAGAGGGTTGGAAAGCATTCCTGCCCTTGTTGTTGCCCCGATCAGTGTAAAACGCGGCAGGTCTATCTTGACCGTTTGTGCAGCAGGACCCGAACCTATAATGATATCCAAACGGAAATCTTCCATCGCCGGGTAGAGTATCTCTTCTATGGCCGGGGACATACGATGGATCTCATCGATGAACAAGATGTCACCCTCTTCGATATTGGTAAGCAGTGCCGCTAAGTCTCCCGCTTTTTCGATCATCGGTGCAGCGGTCGTTTTG
>JBFEWI010000089.1:0-7049 GCA_041546475.1 Sulfurovum sp. | reverse complement strand
TTGGCCAAGAACAATGATGGTGCCGCAGCACTTTCAGGTGCGATAGGTGTACTCATCGCCAAAGCCGTCTACCTCAGCATAGACAAAGAGGTCAATATGGGTGTCTTTGTGGGTATCATCATCGGTGTCATTGCCGGTACCCTCTATAACCGTTATCATGCCATCAAACTACCGGAGTTTTTAGGCTTCTTTGGGGGAAAACGTTTTGTACCCATCATTACTTCTCTTGCTGCCATAGGCGTCGGTGTACTTGCAGGGTATTTCTGGCATTTTGCACAAAGCGGTATCGATGCATTTTCAAATGCCATCATCGGATTACATGAGACAGGGACTTTCATCTACGGCACCCTCAACCGTCTGCTCATCCCGCTGGGACTACACCATATACTCAACTCTGTATTTTGGTTCCAACTGGGGGAATATACGTACATCAAAGAGGGTGCAGAGATAGTGGCCAATGGGGATCTGCATCGCTTTTTTGCCGGCGACAAAACCGCAGGTGTCTATATGTCGGGTTTTTATGTCGTCATGATGTTCGGCCTGCCCGCCATGGCCTATGCCATCTACCTTAACACCCCAAAAGATTCTCGTAAAAAAGTCGGTGCTATTTTGGCCGGTGTGGCCTTTACCTCTTTTCTTACAGGGATCACAGAACCCCTCGAGTTCCTCTTTTTATTCGTTGCCCCTCTGCTCTTTGTGTTACATGCACTGCTCACCGGTCTGGCACTTGCAGTAGCACAAATGTTGGACATCCATGCAGGGTTCGGATTTTCGGCAGGCTTTATTGATTATGTGATCAACTATAAATTGGCAACCAACCCACTGCTTATCCTTTCTTTAGGAGCAGTGTTCGCTCTAATCTATTTTGTCACTTCCTACTACACGATCAAACTCTTTAAACTCAATATCTTTGAAGAGATGATCGAAGAGAAAAGCGTAGAATCGGATGAGGAAACAGAAGCATTCATTGATGCTTTGGGGGGAGAAGAAAATATTATACATACCGATGCATGTATCACAAGACTGCGTATGCAGGTAGATGACAATTCGCTGATTAGGGATGATGCCTTGATTAAATTAGGGGCAAAAGGGGTCATACGTCCAGATAGGCGCAGTGTTCAAGTGGTATTGGGAACGAAAGCAGAGAGTGTCGCAGAGAAGATAAAGGCATTCTTACAAGAAGTCTAACAATTGGTTAAGATTGCATTATTCATATATTAACTTATAGGCATTATACTTATAGAAAAAACCTTCAGGATGTATCTATGCGTACAGTGGTCTTGTTTTTTATCTTTGTACTGATGAGCGGCTGTTCTTTGAACAGACTGTTTGTCCCAGGAGAGATCAATAAAGTCACTGTTGTAGAGTACACGCCCTATATGAAACACCATCGTGCATACTTCACAAGAACCGACTTGCAAACGATCAATGAGGATCAGAAATACCTCTATCTTTATGATACAAAAAAGAAGCACCTTGGCTTACTTCTTCATCGTAACAACGCATATATACTCTACAACCTCAGCAAACTGGAACAAGAAGCACTTACACTACATACCGATCCAACGACACGCTATAGCCATGTCCTGAAAAGTTTTAAACGTCAAGGATTTACTCCGGTTGATTCTTTATATTCCGTGGGGATGATCGTATCGGTTGCACCACGAAGATACAAGGGGGTCAAAACACTTTTGGTCGAAGTCCAGGACTATTCACATCTCCAAGACCTCTATAAAGATGCCATTCGAACCTACAATGCAAATGGAATCAAAAGTATTCAAACCAAGCTGCCCAAACAGCTGATCTATGAGTATTATAGACGCTATGAAAAGCGGGCCCGCACACGAAGACAATTGGCACAACTACAGATCATCGCTCGAAAGCTGCAGATCAAAACACAAGAAGAGATCTATACCTACTACTTATATGATGCTGATCTGGATACATTATCTGCCTATCTTTCTCAAAAAGAGACCAGAAGTTCACTCTCAACCCGTCAATACAGACTCTTAAAAAAAAGAAAAAAATCCTTGCAGGAGGAAAAACTCTTCAATGAAGGATCTCTTGAAGATCTCATCGCTGCATACAAAAAAAATAAAGACCCAAAATACAAAGAGCGTATCCTGTTGCTCATAAAAGAGAAACAGGAAAATCAATAGATCTGCTGTCTACTGTGTGGTAGAGATCACATTGTAAAGATTCAGTGTGATCTTTGTACCTTCACTCTTCTTACTTTGTATTTTGATAGGTATGGTCAATTCATCACAAAGTTTTTTCACAATATGCAATCCTATACCTATACCTCTGTCCTGTTCTTTATAATATCTATCAAACACTTTAGAAGGATGTTTAATACCCTTCCCCGTGTCCTGTATGGTCAAAGTGCTTCCTTGTAATACAATATTGACAGTACCATTGACACTATTATATTTACCCGCATTGCTTAAAAGATTATCCAAAATACGGGTAAATGCATCTTTATTTGTCCCCAAAGTCGTTTTGTCTATAGCCATTTTATAGTTCACATCAGGGTAGAGTACCTCAAAGTAGTGTACACGGTCCTGTACCAGCTCCTTCAATGAAAATCTTTCTGACTGTGCAGGAACTCCTTTAAGAAATATACGTAGATTCTCCTGCAAGGAGAGTATACTTTGAATATTGTTTTCAAGTCTCTGTATTTTTTGATTATCGCCTATCTCTCTTTTAAAAATTTTCAAGTTGATAAGCATAGAGCTGATGGGTGTATTGAAATCATGTAGGATATCTTTTACGAACTCTTCATTGATACGAAGTGCTCTTTGCAGTGGCATCAGTGAATAGATAGAAAAAAGAAAAGAGACAAATGCAGCGAAAATAGAGTAGAACCAAAACTTTCTGAACAGTTTATTGGCCAACTTTTTCACTCTTTGTATATAATTCTCTTGTGAGTACATCACTTTCATCAAATACTTTTCTGATGTCGGCACTTTGAAATAGCTATAAAAACCGCCGTCCTGATAGAGAATGTTCTCCTCTTTATTTTCATCCTTATCCACAAAGTCTGTTGTCAACCCTGCACACTGCAGGGACAAGGCACAGAGTTTCATCTCTATGTTAATTTTATCCTCTATCTCTACTTTTTTGATTTGATATTCATTCCAAAAATTAATCGCAAGTAAGATTTCCAGAAGTATCAAAAATATCAAAAAACTTTTGAGAAATGATTCTCGTTCATACTTTTTCAATCATATACCCCTTCCCGCGTATATTTTTGATCTCTATGCCTAATCTATTCTTTAGTTTTGCAATATTTACACGTAACGCATTTGCCGTAGGCTGTTCTAAAAAGTCCATCAATCTGTAACTCTCTACAATTTTATTTTGAGATGTGATGAGTGCATGAAAAATATTTTGCTGTACATCTCCCAGCCCTATTGTCTGTCCTGATTTTTGCAGCACTCTTGTCGCCGGATTATACGTAAGATCATTCAGATAGAGTAGCTCATCCCCTTTTTGGTATTTTCGTTTAATACGTATCAGCAGTTCTTCAGGGTCAAAAGGTTTTTTGATATAGTCTTCCGCGCCAATCGCAAAACCTTTGGAGATGGAGTTGATGTCCGTAAGTGCTGTAATGTAAATAGCAGGGGTTTCGTCTCCTGCTTCTTTGAGTTCTGAGAGTACATCAAAACCATCGATCTCAGGTACATTTACATCCAAAATGTAGAGGTCATACGTATGGTTAAAGGTAAGGTCAAATACTTCAGGTCCACGATGTGCCACATCTATTGTATACCCTTCAAGTTCCAGGAACTCTTTCAGGCTCTCGCATAGGATCTGGTCATCTTCAAGTAATAGTATTCTCATAATATTAAAGTATACAACTCTAATATTAAGAAAATATTATAAAAGATTATTTCTTCTTTTTAGGCATTTTGAGCACAATGAAAAATGCCACTAAAATCAACCCATAGATCACATAATAATAGATATTGTCACCCATTGGCATTAGTTCACCTCCATAATGATATCTTGGCTTTTAACGATATTCAATCGTTTGTCGATACTCTTCACATCACTCTCCTCAGAGATGATCACCGGCGTGATGATATCTTTAGCATGCTCACGCAAATAGGGCAGATCGGCACGGATGACAGGATCCCCTGCTTTCACTTCGTCTCCTTCGTTCGCAAGGCGTTCAAAACCTTTACCCTCAAGTGCCACGGTCTCCAAACCGATATGCACCATCACCTCTATATCTTTTGTACTTTTGATACTATACGCATGGTTCGTTGAAAATATCTTTGTGATCTTTCCCTCTATGGGTGCAGTGAACACATCAGACATGGGAATGATCGCTACACCGTCGCCGACAAGTTTTTGTGAAAATACATCATCTTTCACACTTTCAAGTGCCACGACCTGTCCGTCTACAGGCGCCTTGATCTCTCTTACTTTACGTTTTAAAAATCCGAACATCTCTCTACCTTCTATACTTTACTTCACCATGCACTATGGTTGATATGATACTGAAATTTTCATCAAAGATGACTATATCCGCATCATAGCCTTCTCGCAGTTCTCCTTTTGGGATACCCAGTTTGGCTGCCGGAATTTTTGTCACAGCGTTGACGATCTCCACAAGCTCCATAGAGGTATGTTTTCTCATATTTGACAATGCGTCATTCATCTTCAGTACAGAACCAGCAAGTGTACCGTCTTCAAGTACTGCCTTGCCTTTATTGACCTCAACACGCCTGCCACCCAGATCATAGGTGCCACACTTCATACATCCTGCCCGCATCGCATCGGTGATAAGTATGAGCTTCTCTTTTTTAACCTTCTGTACCAGTTCAAGCGTACTGGGGTGGGTATGTACCAGGTCGGCGATCATGTCACAGGTCACATCCGAGTCAAATACCGCGCCGACAATACCAGGTTTTCTGTGATGATAAGGGTTCATGGCATTAAAGAGATGGGTGGCATGCGAGATGCCCCACGTAAAACTCTTCTGGCTCTCTTCATAGCTTGCATCAGAATGCCCTATGCTGAGGATGATATGAGGATACTCATGTGTCAACCGCTTTACAAAGTCTTCCGCACCAGCTATTTCAGGTGCCAGTGTGATCATTTTTACCTCGTTCATATAGTTTTCTATCAACGTCATGTTGGGTGATTGCACATAGGCTTTATCTTGTGCACCATGTTTCTGGGCATTGATAAAAGGACCTTCAAGATGAATGCCAAGCAGATTTGCACCGCTGACCTCATCACCATGCAGTTGAATGTTTTGTAATGCCTTCTCAATAGCCTCACTTGACATGGTCATCGTCGTAGCCAAAAAAGAAGTAGTCCCTGTTTGAAGCAGTGTGGAAGAGATCGTTTCCAAGGCATCAGGTGTGGCATCCATCACATCTGCACCGCCGCTTCCATGTATATGCAGATCAATAAACCCTGCACTGACATAGGCACCCTTGGCATCAATAATTTCAATACCTGTCAGGTCCTCCTCATCCACGATATTGACAATCTTGTGATCAAATAAAAGCACCTTATCTTCAACGATCTTCTCATCTATAAATATCTTTGCATTGATGATAGCTTTCATGTTGTTCTTTTACCTGACCTTCCTCTTCCTATGTCACATTTAATCTTCTATCAATGCATACAGTGCATTGATCTCCTGTGCCCAGATCGACTCATCGATCGTTTCCAAAACAAGCGGTATATCATCCATACGCGGGTCATTCATGATGAATTTGAAAGCATCCCATCCGATCTCTCCCTGACCTAACGAGTCGTGTCTGTCAACCCTTGAGCCCAACTTTGGTTTAGAGTCATTGATATGCATACCCATAAGATACTCTCTTCCTACGACTTTATCAAAACTGTTCCATGTTTCATCATAGGTTTCTTTTGTACGGATATCATAACCTGCGGTAAACATATGGCAGGTGTCGATACACACGCCTACGCGGCTTTTATCTTCTACCTTATCTATGATGTGTGCCAAATGTTCAAACTTATACCCAAGATTTGACCCCTGACCTGCTGTATTTTCTATGACCAGTTTGACATCGGAATCTTTGGTCGCATCTATCGCTCTATTCAGTGATTCTGCTATCACATCAAGACACTGCAACTCTGCGTGCATCAGCTTATCATGGTACTCCGGGTCTTTTTTAGGGATCTTTGTCAAATGAGAGCCCGGGTGGAAGTTAAGCCTGTCCAGTCCCAAGATACGACAACGTTCCAACTCATCTATAAAGGCATCTCTTGATTTCTCAAGTTTTTCTACCTCATGGTGTCCCAGATTGATCAGGTAAGAATCGTGCGGTAAAATATGTTTAGGTAAAATACCGGATTTCTCAAGATTCTGATGAAATGCATCGATTGTTTTTGTCTCTAAAGGTTTAGCAACCCACTGCCTTTGGTTTTTCGTAAAAAGTGCAAATGCTTTGGCCCCTATAGCTATAGCATTCAATGGGGCATTATCCACGCCACCGCTTGCACTGACATGTGCACCGACAAATTTTGTCATGTTTGTACCTTAATATTGTTTTTTCACTTGTATAAGTATAGAATTGATTGTATCACGGAAAATAATCTGCTGGTTTAAAACGCTATAATCGATATCATATTTGTCTTTTTTTACGATCTTCTGTGTAAACCCGCCACCCTTTTTTTGCAATCCGGTACTATCAAACAAGGCTCTCCCTCTGAATATGTTTTCCAGTATATCATCCGGGTACATGGGACTTAAGACTTCCTGGTTAAAGGCACGTTTCCCCATACACTCCAGCAGACTCATGCATACCGAGGTCCCAGAGATCTCTAGCGACATGAGTGGCTGTCCGCTGCCATAGATCTCGATCTTCATCTCTTCCTCATTCTCATAGATGAACCCCATATCTGCATATTTGAATGCAGGCGTTTTAAACATGATATAGGCAGAGTTTTGCTGTACATACTCTTTAGAGGTACAGGCACTCAACAGAAAACCCACTATAAAAATCGCAACGGTTCTTTTAAAATTCATCTTTTTTCCTTATTTTTGGTAAATTATACACTAT
>JBFEWI010000227.1:0-2434 GCA_041546475.1 Sulfurovum sp. | reverse complement strand
ACCTGCAAGAACTCAAGGATACTTTGTATCAATGGGGATACCATTTTACGGACATTGCTGCCAGCCATGGAGAAGTCTCTTTTCGTGGTGATATTATAGATATTTATCCTATAGATGCCGCCAAACCTTACCGTATCTCTCTGTTTGATGAAGAGGTAGAGACCATCCAGTACTATGATGAAGGAACTCAGAAACGTTCAAGCGATGAGTTGGAATCCTTGACCTTCACACCGGCATTTTTGGCACTGAATAAAACCCAGTATGAAGCACTGAGAAACAGAACTGAACGAAGCAGTTATGATACCTTTGTAAAAGACATAGATTCACTGGGGTTATGGCACCTGGATGATCTGGGAGAGAGTGCTTTAACACTTTTTGACGGAGTATGGGCATCTGCGTTGGATGATGAACTGAAAGAAGTGTATGAGCTAGGTGAACCGCTTGTCCCACGAAAGTCATTTTTACTGCCGGCTATTCCGGAAGGGCATAAATACCGTGATCTAGAAGCAGTGAATCCCAATAAATTACTTGAGTCCCATAAAGATAAAAAGATCACGATCATTGCAAAAAATGAGAGTATCGTACGTGGATCAGAACTGGACTCGTTTGAAAATATAGAGTTTGTGTATCAGGAGGGTATTGTCAATCTTTTGGGTGCAGACAAACTCATTCTTTCACTCAACAAGCCCATTAAACGAAAAAAGCTCAAAAAAGCGACGATCATACTCGATGAACTGAAGCCCGGTGACTATGTGGTTCATGAGAATTACGGCGTGGGTATCTTTAAGGGGATAGAAAAACGTGATGTACTGGGAGCTACCAGTGAATTTGTTGTCATGCATTATCAAAATGAAGACGCGTTGCTTATTCCTGTCTCGAGCCTTGAAGTGATAGACCGTTATGTAGCTGAGGGTGGTGTATTACCGATACTTGACAAGCTGGGGAAAGCCAGCTTCAAGAAGCTCAAAGCCAAAGTCAAAGAGAAACTTTTTGCCATTGCTTCACAGATCATTAACCTTTCAGCGCAACGTCACTTGAAAAAAGGCATTAAACTCAAAATAGATATGGAAGAACATGCTATCTTTATGTCCGAAGCAGGGTTTGTACATACAGAAGATCAGGAACGTGCCATTAACGATATGCTAGATGATATGAGTTCCGGCCGGATGATGGATAGACTGCTTTCTGCAGATGTAGGGTTCGGTAAAACAGAGGTGGCAATGAACGGGATGTTCGTAGCGGTCAAAAATGGTTACCAGGCCATGATGATAGCTCCTACGACACTACTCAGTTCACAACACTATAAAAGTCTCAAAGAGCGTTTTTCAGGACATGATATCAAAGTAGCCAAGCTGGACAGGTTTTCTACGACAAAAGAGAAAAATGCCACACTTAAAGGCCTGCAAGAAGGGACTATTGACGTTGTTGTGGGAACCCATGCTTTATTGAAAGCGAAGTTTAAAAACCTGGCACTTGTGATCATTGATGAAGAGCATAAGTTCGGCGTGAAACAAAAAGAGGCACTCAAAGAGATAGCTATTGATGTGCATCTTCTCAGTATGTCTGCCACACCGATCCCAAGATCTTTGAATCTTGCCATGTCTGAAGTCAAATCTTTTTCTGAAATCCTTACTCCTCCTACAGAGCGTCAAGGGGTACGTACGTTTGTGAAGAGTTATGATGATAAAGTGGTCAAAGAAGCCATACTTCGTGAGATGCGGCGCGGTGGACAGATATTTTATGTCTTTAACTCTATTGCAGGGATAGAAGAGAAAAAGAAACAACTGCTTGAGGTACTTCCTAAACTGCGCATCGCAGTCCTTCACTCTAAGATATCAGCCAAAGAGACCGAAGATGAGATGATGCTTTTTGGTGACGGAGAGTATGATGTACTGCTCTCTACTTCGATCGTTGAGTCAGGGATACATATGCCTCATGCCAACACGATGATCGTTGACGGTGCGGACAATTTCGGTATTGCAGACTTGCATCAGCTTCGTGGTCGTGTGGGACGTGGAGCTAAAGAGGGATACTGCTACTTCATGGTCACAGACAAAGAACGTCTGACAGACAATGCAAAGCGTCGTCTGCTTGCACTAGAGTCACATTCAGATCTGGGAAGCGGTGCAGTACTTGCCTTCCATGACCTTGAGATACGGGGTGGAGGAAACATCATCGGTGAAGCACAGTCCGGACATATCAAACAGATAGGATATTCACTCTACCTTCGTATGCTTGAAGATGCCATTAGAGAACTCTCAGGGCAAGACAAGGAAGTGGCACAGAACATCGATATGAAACTCTCTATTAATGCCTATTTGAATGAAGAGCTGATAGAAGAAGACAGATTGCGCCTTGAACTTTACCGACGTCTATCGTTATGCGAAAGTACAGGAGAAGTGTATGAGATAGAAGCAGAGATAGCAGACCGATT
>JBFEWI010000231.1:0-2356 GCA_041546475.1 Sulfurovum sp. | reverse complement strand
TGGGCAAAGAGAGTTGATCCAAACAGGAATAAAAACAGTGTGATTTTTTTCATTTCCCACTCTTTATATCTGATCGCAGTGCCAGATCTTTAGGATATGGATGTAAAAACTTTTGATTCAAAAGATACTCAACATTATATGCCTTTGCAAACATATCTAGTCTACTCAAGGGTGCAATAAGCGGTACTATTTTATTTGCATAGTCACGTATCTGTTCATGAAGCATCTCTTTCTCTACTTCATTTACTTTATCCTTCACGAAACCTGCCATATGTTCCAGGACATTTCTATTCTTGCCTATAGAGCTCTTTTGTCCGATAGCTGTTTTAAATAGGATCTCGTACTGTCTTAATATTTCATCAAATCCTAATCCCTCATGGTTACCTACGATTTGTCCTAATTCTCTATACATCATTTCATTTTTTGCCTGTAACATGAATTTATAGCTCTGATGGAAAGATACCAACTCTTTCATAGTGGGATTTGTAGCCTTGAAATTTTCGAAATCATCGTAGGCAAAAAGCTGCATGATGAAGTTCTCGCGCAACCAAGGGTCATTCAGTCTTCCTTCCTCTTCCATGGGCAGTAAAGGAAAACGCTCTTTGCACATTCTTACAAAAAGACCATCACCTTTCTCTTTGGAATAACCGTTTGATCTATAGACCATAGCACTTCCAAGCCCGCAACTAGGTGACTTGGACTTAAAAATGATACCTCTTATAGGTTCATTTTGGATTTTCTGAAGTTCATGATTGTTTGTGTGTAAAAGTTTCTCCGTAACATCCTGCTCATTATCGCTGCTTTGAACATAATAGCCCTCCTGGTCATTTTCTACCAATCTTATCGTAGGTCTAGGTGTACCAAATGCCAAATTTTCCGGACAGAACGAAACGAACTGGACATACTTGCCTAAACTTTGGGTTACAAACCGATCAAGACTGTGCCCGCCACTATAACGTACTTCTTCCCCTAGTAAACATCCAGATACGGCTATTTTCATAAATCACCCCTTACTGTAAAAAAGCTGTTTTAAATCTCTCATCATCCAATGCTGTGATACCTATCTCTCTAAAAAATTCCAAAATAGGCAAAGAGCGTGCATAATTTGAACTATAATTTTCATCAAAACATTCCAATGTTGCTCTTAGTATATCATCCATCAGTGCAGATTTAGCTTCTTTTGTGTGGTCATAATATATTTTCATCGCCTCTTCCGGATTTCCATTCATAAATTTGATGGACTTTTTTACTGCAGTATCAAAATCTTTGCACACTTTTTCGTTGGCATGGTAAAAGTCTTTATTGACAAACAGATCCAGTGCACTGAAATTTGCAAAACCTGACGTTTGGGCATCAAGATAGAGCAGATCCATGCCTTCATGCTGTGCCTCTATCCCTTCAAAGTTATAAAAATAGAGCCAGCCGCCATCAGCACCTTCCTTCATATACTTAATATGTTCAAATCCATTAGGTTCAAAGTGTACCTGGTCTTTAGATACTGCAATACCCTCTTTGTCAAAGTAGCGACGGATGATCTCATACCCTATGGTATTGGTCACATCGTTTGATACAGGCGTGGTTATGGTGATCATTTCACCATTCTTCACTTTTTCATACGTCTCTTTTTTAAGTAAAACGCCCCCTTTTGTTTCAAAATAGGTACCCAGTGAGAGGAATTTCTCATCAAACTGTTCTATAAGATGCAGTGGTTCATTGGTTGCGAACTGGATATTCCCTGCAATCAACTCATCCAATCCATCATAATGTTCATCAGGTACGATGAGTTCCAGGTCTAAACCGTAGTTTTCAAAGTAACCTTTGTGTAAACCTACCAAAAATGGTAAGTGATCCGGGTTTAAAAACCATTCAAAAGCGAGCTTCAGTTTCATATTTTCATTCCTTTTATTAAATTCGATACGTTTTGTTGTGTATTACCTTTAAATGCTGCACTTACAACAGAGATCATGTCTGTCTGTGTGGCTGCAATTTCTCCTATGTTTGTTTGGGAAATCCCACCAATGGCACAAATAGGTATATCAATTGCTTCTTTTGCTTTGTGCAGTACATTGAGAGAAATAACACCTGAGTGAGGTTTTGTGGGTGAAGCAAAAAATGATCCAAATGCTACATAGTCTGCACCCTCCTGCTGGGCCTCTCTGGCTTTACGAATACTTCCGTAACATGATACCCCTATGATACCTTTGGGGAAAATTTTTCTCGCCTCTTCAATAGGCATATCATCTTTACCGATATGCAGACCATCAGCATTTATCTTCGCTGCTAAATGTGGACGATCATCTATAATGAAAGGCACGTTATGACTGCTGCAAAGTGATTGAAGTATTCGACATACTTC
>JBFEWI010000161.1:0-3983 GCA_041546475.1 Sulfurovum sp. | reverse complement strand
TTCTTCTTCAGCAGCCATCACAGGTTCCAGTGACATACCGCATATAGGACAGTTTCCTGGTCCATCCTTGATGATCTCCGGATGCATGGGGCAGGTGTATTGTGTCACACTCGGGCTTATGTCACAGCTGCCATCAGGACATTTTTCTGTTTGTGACGGTTTATCTTCCTGCAGATAGCACTCTGGTGAGTCATCAAATTTGTGTTTACAGTGTTCACTGCAAAAATAGTAGGTTTGATGATGAAACTGACTTTGAAATTCAGAATCTTCGGAAACTTCCATTCCACATACGGGATCTTTAATCATAATAGACTCCTTCCATCATTATCAGTGCTAGAAAAACCATCGTATCCCCGCGCCCCATTTTGTATCACTGTGATAACGTACACCTATACTGAATTGTTTGTTGATACGGTAATCCAAAGTGGCAGACCATTCACTTTTGAGTTCAGTATCGTATTGGTATTCAAGTTCCAATCCCGTGTTATTGGTCAGCATCACTTCTTTTATGAACCAGATCCGTGCATCTCCTTCACTGTCCACCCATAATTTTGCATCAATGAGTCCGGGAAGCAGATAGTTATACCCGATGATCGCACGTGTTTTATGGCTTTCTCTGTCAGCAATGCTGACACCACCGAACCAGGAACTGTAGCGGTCTATAAACCTGTTATAGACGAAGTAGGTATCATACTCTGTATCATAATCACTCTCCCAGTAAGCGATTAGACTGTTCTTTCCGCTTGCAGCACTGAGCAAACCTTCATTCATACTGTCAAGTGCAAGCATATTGCCCCAGAAGTACCACTTATCAAACTCTTCGATAAACCTATCATAACTGGCTTGTTCTTCTTCAGTTTTAGGCGTCTCATAACTGACCACACGTGTCATACCTGACATCATATGGTAGAGGATATGACAGTGGAAAAGCCAGTCTTTCTCATAATCGGCTGCAAACTCTATAATGCTTTTTCCAAGCGGTGCGATGTCTACTGTATGTTTCAGAGGTGAACGACTGCCATGTTCGTTGACCACACGAAAGAAATGTCCATGCAGATGCAGGGGGTGGTGCATCATGGTCTTGTTCTCAAAGATGAAACGCACGTTTTCACCTTTTTTGATAGCTATTTTGTCTTCTTCACTCAGTGTTTTGCCGTTAAAACTCCAAATATATCTGCGCATATCGCCATTTAGTGTGAGGTGAACTTCTCTCCAGGGCCGTTTTTTATCCAGTGTGGTCTCTTCCAGTGCTTCGAGCTTATTATAGGGAGTAGGAGGTCTTTGTTCTGATGACATATCCATTTTATTCATATTCATGGACGCACCGCACTTCATACCAGCTGTCGACTTCCCACCGCTGCATTTCATTGTTTTGCTGCCACCAATCCCTTTACCTTTGGGTTTCATGGAAGAGCCGCATTTCATTCCATAAAAATTTGGTTTGGGCATGTTTTTTACCGATACCTTTTCTCCGTTGCCTATATAGATAGAAGCTTTTCCCGAACCATCCTGTGCTGTGGCTCTCAGTTCAAAAGCACCGTCTTTTGGTACAGTGATAATGGCATCATAGGTCTCTGCGACTGAAATGAGAAGTTTGTCCTGGTCAAAAGGTTTAACGTCTACACCATCTGCAGAGATAATCTGTAAAGGTCCATCTGCATACTGCAGATAGAAGTAGGTGGATGCAGAGCCATTGATGATCCGTAGACGTATCTTCTCTCCGGCTTTTGCTTGGTACATACTGTTCTGTTTTCCGTTGATAAGAAACGCATCATAATAAACATCAGAGATATCCATGCCCGGCATTTGATTTTTCCATTGGGTGAGCATATTACCGACTGCATCATTTTGAATGTATCCCCAGAGTGACTGAACAGTGCCTTTTTGGATAGAGTAATACTCACTGCCGCGTTTGAGTGTTCTCATGACCTCTTGTGGGTCTTCATTGGTCCAGTCTGACAATACTAGGACCAGTTCTTTATCGACTTTATACCGTTTCTTTTTAGGTTCGATCATAATGGAACCATACAAGCCTCTTTGTTCTTGAAGTGCAGTATGGGAATGGTACCAGTAGGTTCCGGACTGTATCAGAGGAAAGCGGAACTGAAGCGAGCCGTGTGCTTTGATAGGAGGTGTCGTGAGGTTTGGAACACCGTCTTGATCATTGCGTCCAGGAAAAAGAATACCATGCCAATGGATAGAGGTATCCACATCCATGTTATTGGTCACCTTTATGTTGACCCAATCGCCTTCTTTTGCTTTAATGGTAGGACCGGGAATGCCGCCATTAATGGTCATGGCTTCTACATCTTTTCCTGTAAAGTTCACTTGTTGGTAGTCTATGGTAAGGTCGTAGTATACATCTTTAGCGTATATCAGTGTATTGAGTAGAGTGAATAATAGCAGTATATGCTTCATGAAATAACCTCCTACACTTCATCAAATAGAATAATAAAAAAGTGTGTAGTGCCTGTGTAACTTAAAGCATCACTTATCTTAGGAACATTGGAGTTCTTTACATAGAATTCAATAGTTCATTTCGATTTTTATCATGCCATTAAAAAATAAAGCACTACTAGTGGTGATAATTCTGTAAAAACATGGATTATATAAAGTGTGAAAAAGGTAGCCTCATTTTATAGGCTATACGGCAGTTATTTATTGATTCCCCATCATACCTTGGCCACCACACTTCATACCTTTACTTTGCTTTCCTTGACTACCCATCATTCCTTGGTTTTTCATACCTTTATTGCCCTTCATACAACGATTGTTCATCATTGCTTGACAACAACAGCAGCAACAACAGCAATGCATACCTTGATTACCCATGCCCATCATGCCTTTACCGCTCATCATTCCTTGGCCACCGCATTTCATACCTTTACCTTGCATACCGTATTTTTGACGCTCTTCCTGTGTCATGGATTGCATACGTTTTTGCATCTCTTCTCTAAAGTCGTCTCTTTGCTCCATAGGTACACTTCCACGCATATGCATCATATCTTCAGTACTCATATGCGAAAAATCTATCGCATAAAGTGAAGCTATCATTGCTGCAATTATGATTAAAACTTTCATCCATATTCCTTATTTATGTTATTAATTTCATTATTAGATAGGCATGCGCCTGTCAACCTGCTTTTTTTAATAATAATGTGACTCGATTTTCAGGATAGCAAGCGTATGTGCATTATGCGTGTAATTGTAATCATAGAGTATGTACTATGAAGAATATTAATTTAGCTCTTCACAGAGTTTTCGATTGTTTAATAACTGATCTCATCTCCAACACTTATCATGCCGCTTTGTACTATAAGAGCCCTATAACCGCCTATGTACTTCAACCCTTTCATCATATCTTCACCTAACAGTCTGGAGAGATAACGGCAGGGAGGGCAGGTACGTACAATACGGAACTTTGCCGTACCGATGGTAAATGTTTTGTCTTCCAGAAGTGAAGCATCGAAGTTTTTGATGACAAGATTTCTACGCAGATCCAGAAAGTCCAGATCGCTCTCTAAGCGTCTGTTACACTCAGCCAGAGATTCATAGGGGAGTATGCTGACCTCTCTGACATCCTGGGAGAGTTGGGGTTTGTTGAAGGTACCTTTCCCGTAGAAATAACGGTCACCCTCCAGTCCTTTGCCTTTGACAGCATGGACACACTCTACATAATGTAAGGGCTCTTTGGCCTTTTCTCCGATGATAATGGCATGCAGGGTCATCTTTTGTATCGATTATAGGGGTCTATAGACCCTTACATTTTTCACATCTTGAGCATCCCGAAGATACTGGGCATGGAGTTGGCTCATGATACCTTTGTCGCAATAGAGCAGGTACTCTTTATCCTGCGGCAGTTTCTTGAACTCTGTTTTGAGTTTATGGAAAGGTATCTTAATGCTTTTACACGGTGTTTCTATACACTCATCTTCCGTACGTATATCTATCACTACATACTTCTCATCATTGAGATCATGTAT
>JBFEWI010000233.1:0-2304 GCA_041546475.1 Sulfurovum sp. | reverse complement strand
GCAAAAGATCTTGCAGCTAAGATCAAAGACGACGCTGTTACAACAAGCGGAAAATAATTATGGGCAATGCTTTAACTCAAAAAATCCTTATCACACTAGGATTCCTTTTTGCGTACAGAGTTTTAGCCTATATCCCAACTCCAGGTGTTGATTTGAATGTGATCAAAGAGTTCTTTGACAGCAATACAAACAACGCCCTTGGGCTAATGAATATGTTCTCCGGTAATGCCGTTGAACGTTTAAGTATCATCTCTTTAGGTATTATGCCTTATATTACTGCTTCCATCGTTATGGAACTTCTCGCAGCTACTTTCCCAGCACTTGGTCAAATGAAAAAAGAACGTGACGGTATGCAAAAATATATGCAGATCATTCGTTATTTCACTATATTTATCACGGTAGTTCAAGCTGTCGGTGTATCTATGGGACTTCAGAGCATGACAGGTAGAGCAGGACAGAGCGCAGTGATGATCGATCCTATGATGTTCACGATCATTACGACTTTCTCTATGTTGGCAGGTACTATGTTGTTAATGTGGATCGGTGAACAAATTACACAAAAAGGTATTGGTAACGGTATTTCTCTGATTATCTTTGCTGGTATTGTTTCTGGATTGCCATCTGCTATAGGGAATACAGTAAGAGCAGTAAATGCAGGAGAGATGAACTTCTTGGTTGTACTTGGTATTTTGGCAATTATGCTGATCACTATCCTGGCGATCATCTATGTTGAACTTGGTGAGAGAAGGGTACCTATCTCATATTCAAGAAAGACGATCATGCAGAACCAGACAAAAAGAGTGATGAACTATATCCCTGTAAAGGTAAACCTTTCAGGTGTGATTCCTCCTATCTTTGCTTCAGCGGTATTGATGTTCCCACTGACAATGCTTCAGTCAAGCACGACACCGTTTCTTGTAGCGATCGCTGACTCATTGGCACCAGGCGGTATCACATTCAATGTGGTGACTTTCCTGCTTGTGATGTTCTTTGCATTTTTCTATGCATCCATCGCATTTAATGCCAAAGACATTGCAGACAACTTGAAAAGACAAGGTGGATTCATCCCGGGTGTAAGACCAGGTGAACATACCAAAGAGTTTTTGAATGAAGTAGCAAGTAGGCTGACCGGTTCAGGTGCAGTATATCTTGCGATCATCTCAACCGTACCATTTATGGTGATCTCCGGAATGGGTGCATCTTTCTACTTTGGTGGGGTTGCAGTACTTATTATTGTTCAGGTCGCACTCGATACTATGAGAAAGATCGAGGCACAAAGAACAATGAACCAATATGATACATTGGGTAATGTAGGTCTATAATGGCTATTGCTATCAGAAAACCAGATGAGATCGCTAAGCTCAAAAGAGCTGGCGAGATCGTTGGGAAAACACTTCAATATCTTCAAAATATCGTCAAACCAGGTATGACACTCAAAGAAATTGATGCTTTAGGTGAAGCCTATATCCGTGAGCATGGCGCTGTACCTTCATTTAAAGGATTGTATGGATTTACCGGCTCTGTATGTACTTCAGTCAATGAAGTATGTATTCATGGTGTGCCTACGGACAGAGTAGTAGAAGAAGGTGATGTACTCGGTTTAGATATCGGAACAAAACTGGATGGTTATTTTGGTGATGCTGCGATCACAATGGCAGTAGGCAAAATATCTGAGGAAGATGAAGCATTGATCGAGTGTTCAAAAGGCGCTCTTTATCATGCGATTGATTCTATCAGAGAAGGTATGCGATTCAAAGAACTCTCAAAGATTCTTGAAGACTATATCGTTTCTGCAGGATATATTCCATTGCGTGACTATTGTGGTCATGGTATCGGTACAAAACCTCATGATGAGCCAAATATACCTAACTATCTTGAAGGTAAATCAAACCAGGGACCTAAAATTAAAAATGGTATGGTCTTCTGTTTGGAGCCTATGGTATGTCAAAAAAGCGGGAAACCAGTACTGCTTGATGACAAATGGTCAGTGATCAGTGAAGATCAACTCAGATCAGCACATTATGAACACACGGTTGCTGTGGTAGACGGTAAAGCTATCATATTGACGGAAGCGTAAGCTTCACGATTTTCAAACAGCGCAGAATATAAAGTAGAAAATTCATAAAGGAATAGGAATACAATGGCTAAAGATGATGTTATTGAAATTGACGGTAAAGTAGTTGAAGCATTGCCAAATGCGACATTCAGAGTTGAATTGGATAATGGTCACATTGTCCTTTGTCATATTGCTGGCAAGATGAGAATGCACTATATTAAAATTCTTCCAGGTGACAAAGTAAAAGT
>JBFEWI010000041.1:0-10444 GCA_041546475.1 Sulfurovum sp. | reverse complement strand
ATACCTGTTTGATAAATGGCATCCATAAGTGGAAAACCGTCAATAAGCATATAACCGATTGTACCGGTAAGCATTAGAAATACAGTAAGTCTAAGAGGAAGTCTAAAAGGGGCTAAATGACCATAATACTCGTCATTTAGTGTAATATGAGGTTTATGTGTGTCTCTCCAACCGAGAAACTTTTTAAATTTTTGTGTGGCTTTCAAAGCCGGAGTCCCAAAGGTAGGGACTTACTCAGCTGTGGCAGCTTGAGCAGCGCGTTTCTTCATTGTTCTAAGTGTAGAAGCAGCAACTTTAACTCTTTTACTTGTTCCATCTTCAAGTGTGATCTTCACAGATCTTAAGTTTGGAAGTTGTCTTCTTTTTGTTTTATTATTTGCGTGAGAAACGTTGTTTCCTGTTAATGGGCCTTTACCCGTAATGTCACATCTTCTTGCCATAGTATGTCCTTTAATTTGATCGTCCCAGTTACACTTTTTTGAAAGGTTCAGTGTAAAACGATGAATATTTTGTGGGATTATAGTCCATTTGAGCATAAAATTTGCTTAAGGTGTCGGTGCCCTTTCTTTAAAGTTTTGCATGAAAAGAGAAAACAAAACCAAAGAAGCACTTGTTTGAGAGTGTAGCGTATGATTTGATAGTGATATTTTATCGTAAATCATATGCTATCCTTGCATTATGGCGTAAGGTCACAAGTTTGATTTTGCTATAATAAATCAAAATAACACAAGAGGATATTTAT
Organism: Sulfurovum sp.; assembly: GCA_041546475.1. GTDB lineage: Bacteria > Campylobacterota > Campylobacteria > Campylobacterales > Sulfurovaceae > Sulfurovum. The sequence continues at coordinate 9,702 of JBFEWI010000041.1, read as the reverse complement.
GTTAGTAGCCCCAAGTATACTTTCCGCTGATTTTGGACATTTGGCGCGTGATGTTGAAGCCATTTGTGAGGGTGGCTGTGACCTTGTGCATGTCGATGTGATGGATGGGCATTTTGTACCAAACCTTACTATTGGACCTGTTGTATTGGAAGCGGTCGCTCAAGCGGCAACCAAACCTTTGGATATACATCTGATGGTAGAGAACAACACATTTTTTGTTGACCTTTTCGCACCTTTGAAACCGGAGTTTATAACGTTTCATATCGAAGAGGAGAAACATCCTCATAGACTCATACAAAAAATACGTGCAATGGGCATACGTCCTGGGATCACACTGAACCCACATACTCCGATCGAAGCGATAGAGTTTTTAATTGAAGATGTCGATATGGTACTTCTCATGAGTGTCAATCCCGGTTTTGGGGGACAAAAGTTTATTCCTTCGGTTATAGAAAAAGCACAGCGCCTAAAAGCATTGATAGAGAAGCGCAATCCAAAATGTTTGATAGAAGTAGATGGCGGGGTGAATGACCAAAATGTAAAAGAGTTGAATGCAGCAGGTGTTGATGTTGTTGTGGCCGGTTCGTTTGTCTACAAACATCCAGAAGGCATATCAAAAGCCATTGCTGCATTAAAATAAGGGAAAAGGGAAGTATAGATGCGTGTAAAAATTTGTGGTATTACCAACTTGAAAGATGCGTTACATGCTGTAGAGTGCGGCGCAGATGCATTGGGTTTTGTGTTTTATAATAAATCACCGCGTTACATCACGCCGGCGGCAGCAAAAAGAATCATCGATCAACTCCCTCCTTTTGTGGAAAGAGTAGGGCTTTTTGTCAATGAAGGTGTAGAGACGATAGATACGGTATGTAGATACTCTGATATTTCACGTGCGCAGATCCATTTTGATGTTGATGAAGAGTCTTTGGCTGCCATCGGTTTACAGACTTTGCCTGTGGTACGCGCAAAAGGTCCGGAGGATCTAACAAAATTCCAAGACAGGTATCGTTTAGTAGATGCGTACAGTGAAGTCTATGGCGGTGCGGGAGAATGTCTGAATCTTGAATGGTTCAAGGGTATAGACTGTTCCAAGATCATTTTGGCAGGAGGTTTAACCCCTGAGAATCTCGAACAGGTCAAAAAACTCGGTTTCTACGGTGTGGATGTAAGTTCCGGTGTAGAATCCATTAAGGGTAAAAAGGACCCTCAAAAAGTGCAGCAATTTATAGCCAATGCAAAAAGTCTTTGAAGAACTTACTATAGCCTTTCGTAAACATGGAGGCATATTGCATGAAGCACAATATAAAGATATCGTTACAAAGTATACTACACTGCTGGAGGATGCTGAAACGATCTTCATACTGCTTCAAGCTTCAGGCTACCCTATCACCCAATTAGACAATGAACATTATAGACTTGAGACATGCTTTACCTCACATAAAGAGCAGCGTTACTGTGTCATAGACATAGAAACCAACGGGAGCAAGCCAGGGACATCCCAAGTTATAGAGATCGGTGCAGTGATGGTACAGGACGGAGAGATCATAGACCGTTTTGAAACCTTTGTCGAATGCGCATTTTTACCCGAGTATATTACGAAGATCACAGGTATAGAACCAACGGATCTCATAGGTGCACCCACAAGAAAAGAAGCATTGACTGCACTGCGCCATTTTATGGGTGATGCGGTGTTTGTCGCACACAATGCAAATTTCGATTATAGTTTTTTGAATGCCTCTTTTGACAGGTTCGGACTGGGACATATAGGGAACCCTAAACTCTGTACGATCGATCTTGCCAGACGTACTTTTGAAAGCGAACGTTACGGTCTTGCCTATCTTATAGATTTTTTAGAGATAGAAACGGCTACGCATCATAGGGCTTTTAGCGATGCGCTCTGTGCTGCAAAGGTAATGGAGAAAAGTTTGGAAACAGTGCCGGAGTATGTAAAGAGTGCCGATGAACTGTTACGTTTTTCCGTCTCCAGTAAGAAGGAACGAAGGGTCAAGAAAGAGAAAGAGAATTAAGTTTTATTTTCTTTCCCTAGGATATGATGTAAAAAAAGTATCTGTGCAAATACCGGGGCAAAGATATTGACCAAGGGTATATAGTTGAAGAGTGAAGCGATCATGGCTAAGAGCGTTGTTTTTTTCCTTTTTTCTTTTAGTGTTTTTTTCTCTTTGATAAAGAGTGCTCCTACATCATATATAGTAGGTTCCTTCAGTAAGACAGACCACAGGTAGAGTACCCACACCTGACCCACTATCGGTATAAAAAGCAAGGGCAGTGTGAGGATGAAAAGCAGTAGAAAAATGATACTGGCTTTCAGTGTCAAGAGGATGGAAGTCATAAGATTTGCACTGCCTACTACTGAAACATCCGCATAACGTTTTTTTGCCAAGGCAATAAGTAACTTTTCACTATACAGTGAAGTCAGCAGTGAGACCATGATGATAAAAAGCATGTAGGTCAATAAAAAGGTTCCTAAAGATGCTCCTGATGACTGCAGCCATTCCCATGGGATCCATGAAAGGTATGAAGCAATCATCTCTGTGACCAGTCCCCACATATTCCATAGGATGAGCAGTGTAAGGCCCAATGAGATGAACCCTATTTTGATGACAAACAGGATGACATCTTTGGAGAGCATATCCTGCAGGCTTTTTGTGATAATCTGTTTCATTTTTGAGATTTACTGATACTCATTTTTAAAACTGACATAACGTTTCGCAGAGGCATAGAGTTCTGCTACTTCTTCATCTGTCAACTCACGTACCACTTTTGCAGGGCTTCCCATGATGAGACTTCGGGGAGGAAATACCTTGTTCTTTGTGACCAGGCTGTCTGCCCCCACTATGGATTCCTTTCCTATGACAGCACCGTCAAGTATGGTAGCGGACATACCTATGAGGCAGGCATCTTCTATCGTACAGCCATGCAGCATGACACGGTGACCCACAGTAACATCATTGCCTATAACCGTAGGATGACCATCTGACATATCCGCTTTTTTATGGTGTGTGACATGTATCATACTGAGGTCTTGGATATTGGATCTGTCTCCTATGGTAATGTGGTGTACATCACCGCGTACCACACAGCCGAACCATACTGCAGAATCTTCTCCCATGGTGACACGGCCTATGACGGAAGAACCTTCAGCGATCCAAGCATTAGGTCCAAGCTTAGGGGTCCACTCTTTAAATTTTATAATCATTAACTATCCTTTAATATACGATTTGCCAAGCGGCTTACATAGTCAGGTGTTTCTTTTTTTGTTTTATCATGGATCTTGTTGACATACTCTTCCAAGACAGCATGGTTGTTGACCATCTTTCCCAAAGGGGGTACTTTCGTGTAGTTTCCATCTTCCTGCAGTTCCCAGCGTAAGGCATTATCTGCAAGTTGCAACATCAAGATCTGTTCTATCTTTTGTCTTAGGGTCTCTTCCAAGATAGGTGTCATAAGCTCTACACGTCTTACAAGGTTACGAGGCATGAGATCTGCAGAGGCGATATAGCATTTGATCTTATCATGTTTAAAAAAGTAAATACGTGCATGTTCAAGGTATTTTCCTATCACAGAAGAGACCGTAATATTTTCACTAATGCCTTTGATCCCCGGTCTTAAACAACAGATCCCGCGGATGATAAGGTCGACCTTGCACCCTTTTTGAGAAGCAGTATAGAGTGCTTTGATGATATCAGCGTCCACTAAAGAGTTCGCTTTCAGTATGATGTGTCCTTCAGATCCATGTTTATACTCTTTTTCGATGAGCTTGAGAAGCTTTGGCTTGATCTGTGTAGGTGACATGAAAAGTGTATCCAGCTTTGTATGCGTAGAGAAACCGGTCAAGAAATGAAAAAAGTGTGTGGCATCTGTACTAAAGATCTCTTTGGTTGTAAAGTACGACATATCAGTATAGACCTTTGAGGTACCGGGGTTGTAGTTCCCGGTTGCAAGATGTACATAGCTTTTCAGCTTTCCATTTTGTCTTTTGATCACCTGTGCGACCTTCGCATGTACCTTGAGCCCGGGTATACCATAGACCACATGCGCCCCTGCATCTTCAAGTGCTCTTGCCCAGCGTAAGTTGTTCTCCTCATCAAATCTCGCCTTGAGTTCGACAAGTACCATCACCTGTTTCCCGTCACGAACCGCATCAATGAGTGCTTTGACGATAGGGGAGTTCGGACCTGCACGGTAGAGTGTCATACGTATAGTGATCGTTTCAGGGTCGGCAGCAGCCTGTTTAATAAACTTTACCACAGGTTCAAAACTGTCAAAAGGATGGTAAAGCAGTACATCTTGTTTTTCGATCGCTTCAAAGATATTTTCACTGTTCAGCGGAGGAAGGATCTTAGGGCTAAAGGTAGGCAAGACAAGGTGAGAGAGCGCTTTATCTCCTACGATCTGCCAGAGACTCCCCAAATTAAGAGAGAGACTTTTATATGAGTAGATATCCCTGTCATCAAGATTGAGGTGAGAGAGCAAAAAGTTGATCAATTCAGTGTCTGCACCTTCGTTGAGTTCAAGACGGATAAGCGAACCTTTGTTTCTGGAGCGTAGACCTTCCTGAAGGATCTCCAAAAAGTCATCGGCTTCCTCTTCCTCTATTTCGATATCTGCATTTCTTGTCACCCTGAAAGGCGTAGAGGCCAAAGGACTGAACCCGGGGAAAAGTTCAGAAGCAAAGTACTCTACCACAGACTCTATAGGAATAAATGTCTGTCCCAGCTGTATAAACCTAGGGAGTATCCTAGGAATGCGTACAAGTCCATGTTTAATATGTTCAGAATCATCTTTCAGTGTCAGTGCCAAACCAAAACTAAGGTTGTTGAGGTGAGGGAAAGGGTGTGTGGCATCGACGGCGATCGGGATGATCACAGGGTATATCTCATGGAAGAACTTCTCTTTTACTTCCACTTTTTCGTCTTGGGTGAGTGCATCATAGTTTTTGACATTGACCCCATGGGTATGCAGTTCGGAGATAATAGAGGTGTAACATGATTCCAATACTTTGTGCTCTTCATGAAGGTACCCATGTATCTGCTCAAGTTGTTGGCTTGGCGTCAGTTTGTCCGGTCCTGTCTCTTGTATACCTGCTTTATAGAGTGCCTTAAGCCCTGCAACACGTATCATATAAAATTCATCAAGGTTGGTTCCGTAGATCGCAAGAAACTTAAGGCGTTCAAGAGGCGGTAGTTGTTCATCCAATGCTTGTGCAAGAACACGTGAATTAAACTGCAGCCATGAGAGTTCACGGTTAAAATAGAGTTGTGAAGAAGAGAGATCTAAAGCCATGAATTTTACCTATACAATATAAGATTTACGCGTATTATAGCAAAAACCTACAATTTTTTGATTTTTGCTATCTGATCACGCAGTCTTGCAGCCTCTTCAAAATCCAGATTTTTTGCAGCGGCAAGCATCTTTGCCTTGAGTTCTTTGACCATTTGCTGGCGTTCTGCTTTTGGCATTTTATCCAGTTTGCTCTGTTTATTGTAGAGTTCTCCTGCATCTTCCACTTTAAGGTCAGTGTCAAGAACTCTCAGTGTGGTTTGAGGTGTAATGCCATGTGCTTTATTATAAGCGATCTGTTTTTCGCGTCTGGCCTGTGTGGTATCGATAGTGAACTGCATGGAGTCCGTGATCTTTTTGGCATACATAAGCACCTGACCGTTCGCATTTCTTGCAGCCCTTCCGGCAGTCTGTATGAGAGAGGTCTGTGAACGCAGAAAACCCTCTTTGTCCGCATCCAAAATAGCTACCAGACTGACTTCAGGAATATCAAGTCCTTCCCTAAGCAGGTTGATCCCTACCAGGATGTCAAACTCTCCCAAACGTAGTGAGCGTATGGTCTGGTTACGTTCTATTGCATCCATATCGGAATGCATATGGCGGGCTTTCAGTCCCAGATCATTGTAGTAGGTTGTCAACTCTTCTGCCATCTTTTTTGTCAGCACTGTCACAAGTACACGTTCACCGCGCGCTATGACCGGTTTCATTCTGTCATGGAGGTTTTCCACCTGGTACGTACTGTCGATCACTTCTATCTTTGGATCAAGCAGCCCTGTAGGCCGCACGACCTGTTCGGCTACGGCGGAGGAGAGTTCAAGTTCAAGCGGGGCAGGGGTGGCAGAGACAAAGAGAAAGTGAGGCGCTTTATGGATATACTCGTCAAACATCAATGGTCGGTTGTCCAAGGCAGAGGGGAGTCTGAAACCGTGGTCAACCAGTACCTCTTTACGGCTTCTGTCACCTGCATACATCCCTCTGAACTGTGGCAGGGAGACATGGGATTCATCCACAATGACGAGATAGTCATCATGCATCGCTTCAAAGTAATCCATCATGGTGTAAGGTGTCTCTCCTGCTTTTTTCCCAGTAAGGTGTCGGGAGTAATTTTCGATCCCTTTACACATCCCTGTACCTTCCAGCATCTCCAGATCAAACTCCGTACGCTGTTTGAGACGGTTATACTCTATCATACGGTCTTCCTTCTGGAAGTAGTCAAGTCTCTCTGCAAGCTCCTCTTCAATGCTCTTGACGGCACGTGCAAGTTTCTCTTTAGAGACAATGAACTGGTTGGCCGAGTAGATGGTGACCTCTTTGATCCCATCTTCTTTTTCTCCTGTGAGCGAATTGAATTCATAGATGGCTTCTATCTCATCACCAAAGAACTCTATACGCACGGCAAACTCTTCAGAGTAGGCAGGGTAAATGTCTATCACTTCACCTGTGACACGAAAATCACCCCTGTCAAAGAATTCGTCATTGCGTTTGTAGCCCATGTCTACCAGCCGAAGGAGCAGGGCTTTCTGGTTGTACTCATCTCCCACACAGAGTTTCTGTACGATCGAACGGTAATCATCCGGACTTCCCAATCCGTAGTTGGCAGAGACCGAAGCGATGACAATGACATCATCATGTGAAAGCAGGTTCGCTGTCGTACTCAGACGCAGACGTTCCAGCTCCTGATTGATAGAAGAGTCTTTTTCTATAAAGAGGTCCTGTCTTGGCAGATAGGCTTCAGGCTGATAATAATCATAGTAAGAGATGAAGTACTCGACATGGTTGTTGGGGAAAAAACTTTTAAACTCCGAGTAAAGCTGTGCTGCGAGTGTTTTGTTATGCGTCATGATAAGCGTAGGTTTTTTTGTTTTTTCTATGATCTTTGCCATCGTATAGGTTTTACCTGAACCCGTAACACCGAGCAGGGTTTGGTATTGGTTTCCTGCCTCTATGGAGCGGGAAAGTGTCTCTATGGCCTGGGGCTGGTCACCGGCTGGTTGGTATGGACTTGATACCGTGAAATTTGGCAAAATAAACCTTTGTTTTTATGTTGTTTCTTTTTAATTTTTTGCTATTATAACACAAAGAAAATACGACAAGTTGTATGTGCTAGCTGCTGAAGCCAACTCAGCGTTAGCAATATATTTTTAATAATTTGCCTAAATGGCAAGTTAATCATAAATATACAACTTTAAGTAAAACTCAAAATGCGTTCAATAAATAATAAATGGAGAATAAAATGGCAGCATTACAAAAATTGCAAGAGAAGATAGCACAGTGGAAAGCAGACCATGAGGCACTGAAAAGTGAAAATGCCCAACTTAAAGCCGAACTGGCAAATGTATCTGGATCTCAAAATGCACAAGAGGCACAAATAGCAGCACTCAAAACTGAACTTGAAGAGAAAGATGCAGAGATAGAAAAGATCATTGCACAGGTCGAAGCGCTTTTAGCATAAGTATATAAAGGGATACCATGAAAAATGTTGGACTTACTGTTTCAGGAAATCGTTATGAGATCAAACTTGAAGATGATTTTGCAGACTTTGTAAATAATGACTTAGAGGCAGCAGGCGTCAATTTACATCAAGACAACAAGCCGGACAAGCTGCTTAAGGCTTATCTGCGTTTAGCCAAACAAGCCACTTCGTATGAGGATGAGATAGAACTGCTTATTGAAACCCTAGATGGTCTATAAAAAACCATCCAAGGGATTATTTTAACAACGTTTCGATACGCTTTATAAATGCTTCAGGTGTCTCTTTGTAGTTAAGATGGGCTGTTGCAAATCTGAAGTTCAGTTCCGGTATGACACCAAAATCATGTCGCTCAAGCGTTTCACGTACACGTTTTTCTAAATTAGATGCATTTTCTTCCGAAGTATCTGGCAAAAGTATAGAAAAGTGATTATCATCATATCGGCATGCTACATCACTTTCCCTGGTCAAAGAGGTGATCAACCCTCCAAATGTTTTAAGCAGATATGTTTGTATCTTTTGACTATAGTGTTTACTCTCTTCCCCGAAATCATCGATAGAAATAGAAAGTAGAGAGAGGGGAGCATTGTTCCGTACAGCTCTGGCACAAGAGCTTTTCAGTTCTGCGCAGAAATATTTTTTGTTAAAGAGCTTGGTATCATGGTCATGTATTGCATGTTTTTTCATTTGTTGACGGATATATACTCTTACTAGATAGATCATCAAAAGGGCAAAGATCATAGCAAGAGCAAGACTCCCATAAAATAGATTAATGATCTTATTCTGTTTCAAATAGACCATTTTCTCAATCACAGTTGCAAAAGTATCAGTGAGTGCATAACATTGAAGACTCTGTTGAGTGATAGCCGTATGGCCGTGTTTCAAATAGCCCTCTTTATAATCAGTCCAGCAAGCCTCTATTTGTGAAAAATCTTCAGAAAGTGTCTGACTTCCTATATAGAGGTTTGAATCACTGTTCTGTGAAACCCAGGGAGATATCTCTTGAAGGGCTTTATCTATGTGTGCAACTGCCTTTTGATCATTTTGCATAAGTGCAAGATGGGCCATTGCCCCTGATACCGAAGAACTTTGATGTACAATCCGTGTATCATTTTGCATCGTTTGAAATGATGTATACACAAAATAAAAACTAAAAGGGAGTATGAAAATAACCAGATAAAGTATGAGTGTTATTCTAAATGATGACCATTCTTTTTGCATGAGGTTTCCTTTCTTATTTATATATGGTATGATCTTTTATCTTTGTATGGAACTTCCAGAAAACTGATAAGTACCTAGCAAATGTCCACCAACATTTTGTAAATCATCACAATAAAAGGGGGCAGTTGTATTGATATCAACTACTATATGAGTACTATTGATATCCATAGTGTAACATACAACCCTATCACAGGCACTTGAATCAATGTTCTTAAGGGGAGTCGCTGTAGCTGTATATATATTACCCATGTCTCTTATACAGATATTCATATTGGATACGTCAGCAGAGAGTTTGGCATCATCTCTGGTGACCGATAGTTTTGAAATAGCAATTGTTGCTAAAATTCCAATAACTACCATAATAAGAATAAGTTCAATCATTGTCCACCCTGCTCTCATAGTGGATCCTGTGGCACTTATAGGATATGTATTCATCTTTTCTCCTCCCTTCGTCAATAATGATATGAGGTATCTATGTAAGTTAAGATAACATATTTTTATACTCATATAATACATTGTGTATTATTTAGTTTTAATTAAATTCAATAATAAATTCTTATAAATTATTAAACTTTTTTAAAGGTATTTAAGAGTACCATTCTTACAGTCCAATTATTGAATTGGTACTAATTTTATTTTCAGGAGTTAATCATGACTAACATGAGACGCGGATTCACAATGATCGAATTGATCTTTGTAATTGTAATTAT
>JBFEWI010000024.1:0-13801 GCA_041546475.1 Sulfurovum sp. | reverse complement strand
CTATACTGTACGAACTGTCACACGAAAGTGGCGCAAGCACTCTATGCTGCAGATGACTTGACCAATGATTCCAAACAAGAGGGTAAAACACTGAGAAACAAATCTCTTAAAGAAATGGTAGCAGGTATCACAGGTGGAGATATGAAGAAATTTGCCTCGTGGGCAGACCCTAAATCTACAGGTGAGAAGGATGAAGTCCTTAGTTACTATGCAGATCACAAATCTGCAACATTGGTGAAGAATGTAGGTAAAGACGGTAAACTCGATCTCAAGCCTTGGAACCATAAAACAGGTGGAGATGTACCATATTCAGCAGCTTCTGCTGGTAACGACTGGTGGTTGTCCGCTTCTGAACCTCACTGTGCGGATTGTCACTTAGCACCGTTTGTTGAGCAGGATACCGGTGGTAAATACTTCCCGATCGATCAGCCTAACAAATATTCACTCTATAGATACTCTAAAGCACATGGTAACCTTGCGTGTCAAACATGTCATGAGTCAACGCATGGTCTTTACTCTACAAGATATGACGGTGATGAAAGATCTGTAGATGTGACAACACACCAGCAAGCACTTCAGTATAGTCCTGATGGTAAATATACCGGACCGGTTACCTGTACTGCATGCCACACGGTCAATAATAATGGTGTACCTGTACAACTTGCCGGTACTGAATATGCAAATGACTATTGGGCTTCGGTCACATTGGCTCACTTCATGAGAGAAGGAGACCAAAAACTTTCAGTCAAAGAGTTGGTTAAAAAATACCCTTATAAAAAATCTGCACAAATTGTGAAAGAGGGTTGGAAATAATCCCAGCTCCCTTTGAACTTACCATCTGTATGGTAAGTTCCATTTCCCTTCTTCACTGAAGGGTTTTTACTCGACACTCTTTTTCTGTTCATACATTCAATGCTCAAACACTCAAATGTATCACTTATACTTTTACTCTTATTACTATCTTTTGAGTCCTATCATGATATTTCGTGTATAGATGATAAACCCAAAAAGTTGTCCCAGAAGCAGAACAGGATCTTTTCTAAAAATAGCATAACTTAATATCATGAACGAGCCGGTCAGACTTATCATCCAAAAACCAAGTGGAAGGTGGGATCTTTTCATACGTTCTGAGTAGATCCACTGATAGACAAATCTAAAGGTAAAGAGAATTTGCCCGATACTCCCCCAGAGCAAAAGAAACAAAGGGATGTCCTCATTTTTGAATAACCGGTGCATATCAATCTCGTTATTGTTGTATCCATAAAGAACAATGAATACAGGAAAGATCCATAAAAAGATCTGTAACAGATATGGGAGTTTTCTCCAAGATCCTTGAAGCTGCATATTTCTTATATAGATAAAATAGGTGATCGATTGTCCCAACATGATGGCAAAGTCATCACGCAACCATCCATAGATAAAGAGTAAAAAAGAGGCCATAAGGCTCAATTCCCAGAAAAGTTCCGGTGTCAATACTTTTTTTACTTTTTCTGACTGTACCCATTGCACAAGAAGACGTGCCGAGAAAAGAATTTGTGCACTGAACCCTATCACATAGACAAAGAGTCCGTACGAAAGCCATCCACTACTCATACAGTCTATTTACTCTCTTCTACTTTATAGGTAATATATCTGCTTTTCATCCAACGGTATGCAAAGGCATCTTGAAGCGGCTTAACGGAACGGTTAAAGATATTGAATTTTGACACCCCTGCCGTCCGTTCAAAATGTTGAACATTTTTTTGCTGTATCTGGCCGCCTTGAAGTTTTATCAGCGCAGGAATAAAACGATGCATCCCGTCAAAAAATGGTATTTTTTTTGCCACATTGGCTTTCATAACCTTGAGGGGGCATCCTGTATCGATCACGCCATCATCGATCAATGCGCGTCTTATAGAGTTGGCAAAAGAGGATTGTACTTTCTTACTTAACGTGTCTTTGCGTTTACCTCTAAATCCGATGACTGCCTCATACCGGTCTATCTCTTCAAGGAGGAGATCAAAATCAAACGGTGTAGTTTGCAGATCTGCATCGATATACCCAACAAGCTCTGTATCGCACACATCAATACCTGCTTTGATCGCCGTACTCAATCCATAGTTTTTATCGAATTTTATATAGCTGAAATCATCTTTTTTACAAATTTCCATGATCTTCTCAAAACTGCCATCCGTAGAGCCGTCATCCACAAATATGACCTTACTTTTGGTATGACTTTGAGCAAAATACTCTGTAAAAACAGCCTCTATCCTATCTAGGTTATCCACCTCATTGTAGACAGGTACTATAATACTCATTCTATAGTTATTTTTCATATTATCCTATTTCCATATCTGTTTTATTGTAGATTCTCAGCATTATAACGTACTATAATATAAAAGCTCTCAATGATTTTCCAGTCGTGCATATTTGCTATACTCTCATGGAGTAATTTAATTTAACTTCCATAGGCCAGAGATAAAATTTCAACCATTGAAAATGATGTTAAAGAGAATAAGGATATACTTTCCGTCATACGTCTTAGACTCAAGAAAGAGTTCAATCTATCTACAGAAGTGAAGACGATATTGATTCGATCTCTATCTATACTGAAGGAAAAAAGTACAAGTCATGATAAAACATCTCTCCATTCCCTTTTTCATACTCATTCTGGTAGCAGCTATCGGCATCTATTTTCGCCCTATTTGGATCATTGATGAGACACGATATCTCAGTGTCGCATGGGAGATGTGGGATAAAAGCTCCTTTTTGGTTCCACTGCTCAATGGTGAGCCCTACCACCACAAACCTCCATTTATATTTTGGCTGGTGCATTTGAACTGGTCACTTTTTGGTGTGAATGAAACAAGCATACGTTTCATTCCTATGTTGTTTGGTTTTGGGACGCTCATTCTGGCCTATAGACTCTATCTTACATTGTGGAAAGAGGATGTACAGGGTGCACAGAACACCCTTCTGATCCTGGCAGGTACCCTGATATTCACTTTTTATAATTCACTTTTTATGTTTGATATCATACTGACATTTTGGGTATTTGTCGGTGTTTTGGGTATGGTACAGGCCGTACAGAAACAGACCCTTCTCCCCTTTGTCCTCATCTCACTTTCGTTCGGCTTTGGTATACTGACAAAAGGACCGGTCATTTTAGTACACCTTCTGCCGCTCCTACTACTGGCATCCTATTGGAGTGCTCAAAAAATAGATAAAACTGTTTATCTTAAATTTTTATTTGCATTTTTAGGGGGTGTTGTCATTGCACTTTTCTGGGCGATCCCGGCCGGAATTGAGGGAGGCGAAGCCTATCAACATGCTATTTTTTGGGGCCAGACAGCCGATAGAATGGTAAACTCATTTGCACACCAAAGAGCCATTTGGTGGTATCTTGCTCTCTTGCCGTTACTGCTTTTCCCATGGGCATTCCATAAGGCACTGTATACTTCATTCAGACAGACAACGATCGATCATGGGTTGAAAATGCTGTTGATCTGGATGCTCTCAGCACTGCTGATTTTTTCATTTATCAGCGGCAAACAGGTACATTACATCTTGCCAGAAATTGCTGCATTTTCCCTCTTTTGTGCAAGGGTTCTCACAACTGCAGCCCCTGACATGAAGGGCTATACAAAGTCTCTAGGGTATACCTATCTTTTCTTTGCCATAGTCTTTGCCATTGCACCTTTTGTTGCACCAAAATCGATCACATTTCCTGTGGACCACACTGCCTTTCTGCTCTCTGCATTTTTGCTGTTCGTACTTGGGTTCTATCTGTTAAAAAAGCATTTCAAGCTGCAACATCATGCCATACAGGCCATGGCATTAAGCATCATCGTCGCTGTTTTCGCCGTACATTTTTCCATTCACAGTTTTTTAGCTGCACAGGATATTTCCAGTTTTTCACAAAAAATTTCCTCATTGCAGCAAAAAGGTATACCGGTAGCACAGGATAAAAAATACCATGACCAGTTTCATTTTTTAGGAAGACTTCATGATCCTATCATCGTCTTGGCTGGTAAAAAAAAGATCGCTACGTTCATAGAGGAGCATCCTGATGGCATGATCATCACTTACCGTAAGAAAAAGCATATGCATAAGATTGATCAAGACCTTATCACGGAGAAGACAAGCTTCAAAGGGAAATATGCCATCCTCATCAAGGCGGATCTCTACGACAGACTAGACCGTACACCTTGAGGACAGACCTACTTCTTCTTCAAAAATACACCACTCTCCACATGCTCCGTATGTGGGAACTGATCAAACATCGCTGCTTCAGCCACATCATGTGTTTTGGTCAGTGTTTCAAGGTCTCTGGCAAGTGTTTCAGGATTACATGAGATATAGATGATATTTTCTATATTTGAAATAAGCGCTATGGTTCCCTCATCCAGTCCGGCTCTTGGCGGATCCACCAACACCGTACTGAAGTTGTAACTCTCCAGATCGATACCCTTCAGTCTGGAAAACTCTCTTACCCCATGCAAAGCCTCTGTCATCTCTTCTGAGGCCAGTCTTGCAAACGTGATATTTTCAATCGCGTTGAGCGCGCAATTCTCAAGTGCTGCATGAATGGAGCGTTTGCTGATCTCTGTAGCCAGCACTTTATCAAAGTAATGCGAAAGGGGGAGTGTAAAATTACCCAGACCACAATAACTCTCCAGGAAATCCCCATATCCCACCGTTTTGGCTTGATTGATGGCCCACTCTATCATTTTCACATTCACTGCAGGATTTGGCTGGGTAAACCCGCTTTCATACTGCACATAGGTAAATTTTTTGCCATCTACATCCAGCTTTTCTGTGACGAATTCATCCGAAAGGATCACTTTTTGTTTACGGCTACGCCCCATGATCTTACAGTTGAGTTCAGCTTCAAGTGCTTTTGCCTCCGCACTCCACACATCATCGAGTCTTCTGTGATACAACATCGTGATAAGGCATTCATCCGTAGTCGTTGCCAAGAATTCCACGGCAAAAAGACGTGCTTTCAACACTTCCGTAGAGGCATTGATCTTCTCAAGCAGTTTCCACATACGATTCTCTATGGGTTCAATGACTTTGGGACACTCTTCTATGGTGATGGCACCTTTTTTCTCAATGTTCCCCATAGCATAATCACACCTCTCACCCTCATGCCAGATACGAAACTCTGCCCTGGCCCTGTAATGATCGGTAGGCGAATCAAAAACCTCTAAGACACCCTGATAAAAAGGAGCCAAAAGCCCGGAAACCCTTTGCTCTTTTTGCTTTAATTGTTCCTCATACCCTATCTCATACAGTCCGCAGGAGCCACAACTTCCAAAATGTTTACAGTTCAAATCTCATACCTTTAATTTGCATTGGATATAATCACAATAATAAAATATATCTGTAATTTTACCCAAAAGGTCCAAAATGTCTATAAGTGTTGTCATACTCGCAGCAGGTCAAGGTACAAGAATGAAGTCCACGACCCCAAAAGTGCTTCATGAAATCTCCGGAAAACCTATGCTCTTCCATGCCATTGATGCAGCCCAGAAGATCTCTGATGACATCACTGTAGTTCTCTACCACCAGGCAGCACGTATTCAAGAAGCCATAGAAGCGCACTACAGCGGTATACATTTTCATATGCAAGATGCTGAACAGTTTCCTGGTACGGGTGGAGCGATGAAAGGTGTAAAGGTCACACATACTAAAGCACTGGTACTCAATGGCGACATGCCGCTTGTCACCATGTCTGCACTGGAATCACTGATGCAGGGGGATGCCGACATCAACATGTCTGTGATCAAACTGGACAACCCTACCGGTTATGGACGTGTGGTCATCAGCCAGGATAAAGTCGTCGAGATCGTAGAAGAGAAGGACTGCATCCCTGCACAAAAAGAGATACAAAGTGTCAATGCCGGTGTCTACTGCGTGAAAAAAGAGTTGCTGGAGCGTTACATCCCCGCTCTCAGTAACGATAATGCCCAAAAAGAGTACTACCTTACAGATATCATCAAGATGGCAGTGGATGAGGGGAAGATCGTCCATCCTGTGATAGTAGAAGAAGAGGAGTTCAAAGGGGTGAACTCCAAGCTTGATCTTGCACATGCAGAAGAGATCATGCAAAGACGTATCAAAACGGAATGGATGAAAGCCGGTGTCTCTATGCGTTTGCCAGAGACCATCTACATCGATTCACGCGCCACTTTTGAAGGTGAATGTATCTTGGAAAATGGTGTAAGCATCCAGGGTGCTTCGCATGTCATCGCTTCACATATTAAGACACACTCTGTCATAGAAGATGCCCATATAGAACATTCCGATGTAGGGCCTATGGGAAGGGTAAGACCGCAATCAAAACTCATAAACACCCATATCGGCAACTTTGTCGAAGTGAAAAAATCCACACTGACAGGGGTCAAAGCCGGACATCTCTCTTACATGGGAGATGCAACCATCGATGAAGGTACAAACATCGGTGCAGGTGTTATTACCTGTAATTATGACGGAAAGAACAAATACCCGACCAAGATAGGTAAAAATGTCTTTGTGGGTTCAGATACACAACTGGTTGCACCTGTGACCATAGAAGATGATGTGATGATAGCAGCTGGAAGTACCATCAACAAAAACGTGGCACAAGGTGAGCTTGCCATCTCAAGAGCACCTCTGAGAACGGTCAAAAATTTCTTTTATAAATTTTTCGGAGAGAAATAAGATGCAGATCGATCTCACAGGCAAATCTGTACTCTTAGGCGTTACAGGCAGTATCTCTGCCTATAAGGCTTGTGAGTTAGCCCGCCTCTTTGTCAAAGCAGGTGCTCAGGTACATGTAGTGATGAGCCCCTCCGCCGAACGTTTTGTCTCGGCACTCACATTTGAAGCACTCACTCGTAATGCTGTGTTAACAGAGAAGAGTGAATCCTGGGCCAGTGAGCTCAATCATATAGAGCTGGGTAAAAAGTGTGACCTGTTTATCATTGCTCCTGCCACTGCCAATACCATTAACAAAATCGCACAGGGTATTGCGGATAATATTTTAACCCAGACGGCATTGGCATTTAAAGACAAGATACTCATCGCTCCTGCAGCCAATACACAGATGCTGGCCAAAACTCCTACATGCAATGCTCTTGCCTTTTTACAGGAGAATGACTATACGATCATCAATCCCCAGGATAAACTCCTTGCCTGCGGAGATATGGGAAGCGGTGGACTGGCAGAACCGACCGAGATATTTTTTGAAGTTGCCAAAGCATTATATCGTGATCCATTTTGGGAAAATAGACCTGTCATCGTCACAGGTGGAGGCACAAGAGAAAAACTGGATGAAGTACGCTATATATCAAACTTCTCCTCCGGGAAAATGGCAAAATCGCTCTGCATTGCACTCTATTTGAGAGGTGCAGATGTCTCGTATATCTCTACGATGGGGTTTGATGGCCTGCCCTCTGCCATTACCACGATAGCAGCCGATGATGCACAGGATATTTTGGAGGCGACACAGCAATCCATTCAGAAAGTGACCACAGAGAGCCATACGATGAAGCTACCTTATCTGTTTATGGTAGCAGCCGTTGCAGACTTTACGCCAAAAGCACCGCAAAGTGGTAAACTGAAGAAATCCATGCTTGGCGATACATGGAAGATCGAACTAAAGCAGACTACCGATGTACTGGCCTCTATCGATAAAAGCGCTATCAAAACCGTAGGCTTTAAAGCTGAAATGGATACGCAGGAAGGATTGAACAATGCCATAGCCCTTTTAGATAAAAAAGGAGTGGACGCAGTGTGCTATAACCTTCTAAAGGATGCCAAAAGTTTCGGTGGTAACGAAAATGAAATTACATTCATTACCAAAGAGAGAGAAGTTACTCTAGGACGTGCAGATAAACTCACTCTCTCCAATAAGATACTCGATGAATCCCAAAAGCTGATCCATGAAGAAGCGTCCAATGTCTGATAATACGATCAAGCATCTTGCTATCATCATGGATGGTAATGGAAGATGGGCAAAAGAGCGCGGTCTGAATCGTACCAAAGGACATGAAGCAGGTGCAGAGGTTATTCGTGATATTACGACCTATTGTGCGACACATCAAACGATAAAAACTGCTACATTTTATGCCTTTAGTACCGAAAACTGGAAACGCCCTAAACTTGAAGTGGAATTCCTGATGAAACTGCTTGACAAATACCTCCAAAAAGAACTGGAGACCTATCAGTCACATAATATCCGTTTTCAGGCTATCGGAAATATTGAAGCCTTTAGCAAGTCTTTACAGGAACGTATCAGAAAAACGGAAGCACTCACCAAGAACAATACCAGTCTTACGCAGATACTGGCGTTAAATTATGGTGGACGTGCAGAGATAACCTCTGCAGTGAACAGCCTAATTTCAGAGGGTAAGAAAACTGTAACAGAAGAGGATATCTCTGCAGCATTGCAAACGCCTTACAGCGATATCGATCTGCTGATCCGTACCAGTGGGGAAGAACGTATCTCCAACTTTCTGTTGTGGCAGATCTCTTACAGTGAATTCTATTTTACTCCGACGCTCTGGCCTGATTTTTCAAGCAAAGAGTTGAAAGAGATCATAGAGAATTTTGAACAACGTAACAGACGTTTTGGAGGTATTCAATGATAGAAACAGTTACCGGCATCGTGGTTTTTATATTTGGCATTATGATAGGATCATTTTTGAATGTGGTCATTTACCGTATACCAAAAGGGGAAAGTATTGTTTTTCCTGCATCCAAATGCCAAAGCTGCCAAACACCGCTTAAGTGGTATCATAATATTCCACTCTTTTCGTGGTTGGTACTGGGTGGTCAATGCGGTTTTTGTAAAGAGAAAATATCTGTACAGTACCCGGTCGTTGAATTCCTTACAGGTATCATCTTTCTTGCACTCTACTTTAAATTAGGGTTGGTCTGGTATCTGCCTTTTATGGCTGCTTCATTTGCTGCACTGCTTGCACTTGTGATGATAGATTTCAAATATATGGCCGTCCCTGACAATGTAAACTTTGCTGCACTCATTTTTGCGCTTGTACAACCTGAGTTTCTGATGGCACTACTCTACGCAAGTATCGCGGCGGGTGGACTCTATCTTATAGGATTATTGTCATCACTGATCGCCAGAAAACAAGCGATGGGTGGTGCAGATGTCATTGTTGCCGGAACAATGGGTGCACTGCTTGGATTCCCAAATTTTTTTGTTGCCCTCTTCCTTTCAGCCTTGTTGGCCATGATCCCTGCATTGATCTGGAGGGACAAAGGCGTACCTTTTGTACCTTTCTTGGCTTTAGCCACATTTATTGTATATCTCTACGATGCACAAGCCATACAACTCTTGGAAACGATCATTTATGGTTAATGTCAAAGGCTATATATCATCAAACTTCACCAAGTCATTTTTGACGATATTCCTGCCGTTTTTCATTATTATCTCTCTTGTGTTTTTTGTGAAGATATCCTCACTTACCTCTAAAATACAGATCAGCTTTGCAGAATTGCTTCTTCTTTACAGTTATTCTGTACCAGAGATCATCTTTTATACGATACCCCTCTCTTTTGTCGCGGCATTGGCCAATGTACTGATCAACCTCTCTCAAGGGAATGAACTCATCGCACTCTATGCACTCGGACTGAAAGCCAAGAAGATACTCAAAAGTCTGCTCCTTCTGGGGCTTCTCTTTTCACTCCTATTGGCCAGTATCTCTTTTCTGGCTATGCCATTGAGTAAACAGTTCTATAAGGCTTTCAAAGAAGAGAAGAGAGATGAAGCAAAACTGAACATCATACCTGGTGAACTGGGTCAAAAGTTTGGAGACTACTATATGTATGTCAAAGATAAAACAGATGATACATTTCATGATATCGTGATCTATAACCGTACAAATAAAGCAGATGAACAGTTCTTTTCATCTCAAACGGGTCAGATCAACAACTATGAGAATGTGACTTCCCTGCTTCTGCATAAAGGGTATGGATATACCTATGCAAAGACCAAATTACAACAGGCGGAATATGAAACTATGGAAGTGTTTGACAGAAGCCAAAGCCATGGATTTCAATTTCAGAGTATCCTCTCTTATTGGAGTGAAGGGAAAGAAAGTAAAGAGAAGGTGATGCACAGGATGCTATTTTATATTTTCACCAGCCTTATTCCTTTGCTTTCAGTCTACCTCATTGCATCCTTTACCATGATCAACCCTCGTTATCAACAGAACCGTTCCTTTCTCATCATCTTTATCACGACACTCTTTTTCTATGTCATCGCATCTTCTTTAGAGAAGTGGGGAAGTCCTCTTATCTTGATCCTCGCTATCACTATGGTTACGATACTCGGTCAATGGCTCTTCAAGAAACGTGTAGCCAAGTACTTCTAAGGAGCTTTCTATGCGTGTAAAAGCTGTGATCAGTTATGATGGGAGCCATTATCAGGGTTTCCAGAAACAAAAATCCACCAAAATGACCATCACTGCTGCCATAGAAGATGCACTCTCCTCTCTGCAAATAGATTCACCTATCGTTGGGAGCGGGAGAACGGATGCCGGTGTCCATGCTACGGGCCAGGTCATACACTTTGATCTACCGGATTTCTGGCATGACCTGGAGAAACTCAAACACAATTTAAACCGAAAATTGACGGATATCGCTTTCAAACATATCTCTGTTGCAAGCAATGATTTTCATTCACGCTTTAGCGCTAAGAAAAGAGTCTACCGTTATGTATTTAAAACACACAAACCTTCTGTCTTTGAACAAAAATATATTTCATATTACAAACCATTTGATCCAATTCTACTGATCAATGCACTCAAAATATTTGAAGGAAAACATGATTTTAATTTCTTTCATAAGACAGGCACCATTACTCATACCACCGTTCGGGAGATCTATCGTGCCACATATATTGAGCGTAACGGGTATCATTTAATCTATTTTGAAGCCAATGGTTTTCTACGCTCTCAAGTACGTATGATGGTGGATGCAGCGATGCTTTGTGCCAAAGGTGAGATGAGTAAAACACAACTTCATGAACAACTATCATGCCAAAAAAAGCACACCACCAGACTCGCTCCTCCTGAAGGACTTTATCTGGCAAGAATTATCTATGGATGACCTTTTTCTTTTTCAATCCACATTTTTTTGTTAGAATAGGCTAATATTACAGCAAGGATATACCTTTGAAGAAACTTTTAATTTTTACTGCCTTATTATCTTTTTCTCATGCAACGAGTGAAATGGAAGAACTCTACCTGAAAAATGGATGCAATGGATGCCATGGAATGTATGGAGAAGGTATAGGCGCATCCCCGAGACTGCAAGGAGTACGGGAAGAGATATTACTGAGAAGACTTAAAGATCTACAAAAAGGAAAGACACGTTCTGCTTTTGGTACGATCATGATATCCTTTGCCAAGGCACTGGATGAGAATCAAACCAAAGCAATGGCAAAGTATCTGTCCAATTTAAAAACAGAAGTCGATGATGAGCGCTATGAGATAGAGTATACACCCGCCGGGGATGGCGGATCATAAATAGAGTTGTCTACTTAATGCGTAGCAATTTCGGGCTGTACCATCTCTTCTGGCATCCCTTCGACCTGTAGCGGTTCTGCTTCTTCTTTCACTTCAGTTTCAACACTTTCAGTGATGGTTTCAACAGGGGTGCTCTCTACGGCCGTTTTTGGTTCAGCCTGGGTAGTGTTTGTTTCTATAGTCTCTTCACTCTCAGCTTCTGCTGAAGCTTTCATCTCTTCCAGCTCGTCTATAGTTTCATCAAGTTCCTCTTGCACATCAAAGAGTTCATCATCGAGTACTTTGACCTGTTCAACATTCAGACCATGCTTGTAAACAAGTTTTCCACCCTCTTCACCTTGTTCAAAAATACCTCCAACAAATACGATAAGGATCAATACATATATGGCTCTTATAACACTTTTATCTGTAAGCATGGAAAGCACTTTAAAGAGTAAGACAACCCATGATGCCAACATCAGGTAAGTCCCCAGATTTTTGTGCTCGCTTAAGGCTTCTTTAGCCGCATCATTCAAGGTAGGATACGCTTCGCTTCCATCCACCAGTCCTGTAAAATATGCACCAACCGCTGCGAACACGGTTAAAACAATCAAAAAGAGAGACATACCGCTGATTGCTTTCTTTCTCATCACTAAATTGACAAGCTCCAACAAGAGGATCACCACAGGTAATGCGATAGCGAAATGGTCTACAATGGGGTGCCATAAAACAGGGATATCAAACGGAAATTCTATTTTTGGTAATGAGATAGCTGGTAACTGCATACTATTTTCCTTTTTTCTAATAGTTTTCTTTTCTAAGATGATAGTGATTGATTATAACACAAATGGATTAAAAGGGCTTAACCACCACCATAATAACAATGAATATCATCAGTAGGGTCGGTATTTCATTATAGATCCTAAAATATTTGCTGCTTTTATAGTGTGGATTATCGATCAGTGTTCTACGAATACTCTCTAAAGAGAAATGGTAGGCTATCAGAAAAGCAAGCAGCAGCAATTTGGCATGCATCCACCCGCCACTTGAAAAAATACCCGAATTAAGATAGAGCATAAAGGCACCGGAGATGATCGTTGCCCACATCGCCGGTACCCCAATATACTTAAAAAGCTTATACTCCTGGACCTGTACGATATCTGTAAATGCTTTCGTATCAGCATTTTCACGATGATAGATAAATAGTCTCGGCAAATAGAACAACATCGCCATCCAAGAGACAAAACTCATCACATGAAATGCCAAAATCCAACTGTAATACTCCATCTATTCCTCCAAAATTGTAAAATCTTTAGCGTTCTGAACCACTAACTGCAGTCTCTTATAATACCCTAGAAGGGCATAGTGTATCTTTAGTTTTGATCCATTGGGCGGTGTGCTTTTCTTCTTTTTAAAATAGATGGGGATTTTTCGGCCTTCCGTGTGGAAGTGTCCGTTTTTAAAAATTCCCACAAGGTCCCTGACCACTTCATTTTGTCTGTAGAAGATCTCTTTAGTCAGATCTGAAGCACCAAGGATAAACTTCGATACCTCCTCTTCGCCTTTCTCTCGCAGCACATAGACATGGGTTAACTCTTTTAAGCCTTTATAGCTCTTTACTGCCCGTACAAGCAGATCATATTTTTTGCCCGCTTCAAGTTTTTCTGCACATCCATAGAGAAAAATACCTCTGCCCTCTCTGGTTTGTTTAATGAGCGCATTGCCTCTTTGTTTCCAGACCACAACTGCATTTTCAAGTACCACTTCATTCTCTAGTGCCTCTATCGTATAAAGATACTCTATTTTTTTCGTTTTGCGTTCTATTGTGCTGGACGCTTTATCTTTGCCTGCTTCATAGGGTTTTGTATCGAAATAGGCATAGAGAGGAAGATGGTCAGAGTACCCTTTCCCTCTATGTTTTCCGTTTTTGTATTGCCAACGGTTGATATACCCTTTTTTCGTAAAAAGATACCCTTTTCGAAACACATGAAAAGAGTTGTTCACATACTCTATACCCCTTTGGTCAAAGAGTGCCGGAGGCAAAAGTATATGATCAGGAGTCCCTTTTTTACCGTAAAATTTTGTATTCCATCGCTGGTCCAAGGAGAGCTCTTCCCATAACGTATAGTGTGATCCTTTTACTCCTTTGATCATCAAGGATTCATCCACCAGCCTGCTGCCCTCCGCTGCCCCGAGAATATGATGAAGGCCTGTCTTCCCATGGGTGTCATCAATCTTTTTTTCAAGGCTTAAATGGGCATCATAATCTGTGTTAAAATCCCCAAGAACAATGTAGGGTTTTGTTT
>JBFEWI010000211.1:0-2747 GCA_041546475.1 Sulfurovum sp. | reverse complement strand
TAAAGCTGCAAAAGTAGGGATAACAACAGGTATTCTTCTCTCCTTTGCACGTATCATCGGAGAGACGGCTCCTTTGCTTTTTACGTCAGCCAATAACCAGTTTTTCACTATGAATCTAACAGAGCAGTTTCCATCTCTAACAGTGAGTATCTATAACCTTGCGACATATCCTGATGAAGAGAGTCGTGAGTTGGCATGGGCAGCATCTTTTGTGCTTACGGTCATTGTGTTATGTATCAATCTACTCGGTCGATATATGACAAGAAACAAAAAATAATAGAAAAGGTCAGAAATTAACATGGCAGAAAATAACATTATAATGGATATTAAAGATTTTTATTTTACCTATGCCGGTGTGGATGCACCTTCATTAAAGAAGATCAACCTCCCTATAGAGAAAAATAAAATTACAGCGATGATCGGCCCTAGTGGTTGTGGTAAATCCACACTTTTACGTGCGATGAACCGTATCCATGATCTTTATCCCGGGAACCAGTATGAGGGTGAAATCAACCTTTATAGCACTAATGATGAAAAACAGAATATTTTGGATCTAAAAAAAGAGAATGATTTCATTAAGTTGCGTCAACAGGTAGGAATGATCTTTCAAAAACCCACACCGTTTCCTATGAGTATCTTTGATAATGTTGCTTATGGTTTAAAGCTTGCAGGTATCAAAGATAAGGCTGAGATTGAGGAACGTGTAGAAAAAGCCCTGCAAGATGCAGCGATTTGGAAAGAGACAAAAGACAGACTGAACAAAAGTGCACTTGGGCTCAGTGGGGGACAGCAACAAAGACTGTGTATCGCTAGGGCTGTGGCACTTAAGCCAGAAGTCTTGTTATTTGATGAGCCAACTTCTGCACTTGACCCGATCTCAACAGGAGCGATTGAAGAGTTGATCGCAGAGCTTAAGAAAGATGTCTCTGTAGTGATCGTGACACATAATATGCAACAAGCCAGTCGCTTAAGTGATTATACGGCGTTTATGTATCTGGGTGATCTAATAGAGTATGACAAAACGGATAAAATCTTTTTGAATCCTTCACAGAAGTTGACAGAAGATTACATCACAGGTAGATTTGGATAAATCTATTTGCCAGAGGCAAACTTTAGTGAGAGGAATTGAAGATGAGCTTTGCTTATTTTCAAGGAGAAGGCAATAAAAAAGATTTGGATAAAGGATAAAATATGTTACCAGGATATCAAGAGGCAAGACTTTCTGTAAGAGCTGACGTGCTTAGTGTACTAGAAGGTCTAGCTACAGCAAATAAAGAGGGACTTGAGGCACTTCAGGCTATCGATGCCGTGAAGTTGGAAGAAGCGAGAGGCAGACTTAAAGATATCAGTCAAGAGACAGAAAAAATCGACAATGATATTGTACTTATCTTTGCAAAATATACACCAGAAGCAAGAGATCTAAGAGAACTAGTCTCTTATTTGAAAATTACTTCTGCCCTGAACCGTATTCGTGTAAATATAAATAATTATCTTAAAAACATGCAAAGTATGCTCCTGGAAAAAAATGAAAAGATGATGAAACTGATCCAAGATTCATTAAGTATTAACCGTTGTACCCTGAATGCATTTGATTATGCGATTGAAATGTTGCAAACGTTTGATGACAATGACCAAGTAAAAGCATTAGCCACAAAAATCAGTGTAGAATACAGCAAAACAGATGATATTTATTCACTACTTGAAAAAGATATTATACAACAAATAGGCAGTACAGAAGAACTTGCAGAAGAGTATTTTAATCTATTAAAATACATACGTAAAAACCTTAAGATTATTGACCGATTAGAAAGTGTATCGGACCGGGTAATATTCGCTCGTATGGGCGGAAAACTCTAAATATATAAATCATGCAGTGTATGCTATAATGCACGCATGCAAAATGAAAATATAGAAATAGTTGTTATTGAAGATGAAGAGGATATCCTAGAACTGATAGAGTATCATTTGAGTAAGGAGGGGTATGCGGTAACCGGCTTTCTCTCTACAGAAAATGTAGAGCAGTTCTTAGAAGAGGAAACCCCTTCTCTCATGCTTGTTGACCGTAATCTTCCCGGAATGGAGGGGAGCCATTTTGTAGCCTATCTTCGGGAGATAGGGTATGATATCCCTGTGATATTTCTTTCTGCCAAAGATAAAGAGTCTGAACTTGAAGAGGGATTTGAAGCAGGTGGTGATGACTATATGAGTAAACCTTTCTCTCCTAAAGAATTGATACTCAGAGTCAAAGCACTGCTTAAACGTTCCGGGGCACTACAAAAACAACAACGTATCAAATATAAATTACTGACTATGGACTTGGAAAATAAAGCGCTTACTGTTGATGGACAGAGTGTTTTACTTACCAACCTCGAGTTTAATTTATTACATACCTTTATGAAAAATATCGATAAAGCATTGACAAGAGATTTTCTACGTGATGAGGTATGGAGATCTGACGGAGAGGGTGTTAATGACAATGCAGTGAACGTGGCAATTAACCGGCTCAAGAACAAAATAGACCCCCAAAATGAACAGAATTATTTTCATCCTGTCTGGGGGGTAGGGTATAAGTTCTCCTAAAAACATGACAATTTGACATCTTTCTTCTCTCTTTGACCTTAGACACGCTACACTTCCAGTATGAATAAATTAGAAACCCTTGAACACTATTTCGGACACAGTGCTTTTAGACCTTTGCAGGAAGAGGTTGTGGATGCGATCCTGGCTAAACAGGATGTATTGATGAT
>JBFEWI010000001.1:0-36492 GCA_041546475.1 Sulfurovum sp. | reverse complement strand
CTGAAACTCATTGATAAAAACTACAAAGATAAATAACCCTATTAAAGATCGGTTTTTTAAATTTTAGAAATATATTTTGAGAATTAATTGACATTTAATATTATATAGGAATATAATATATTCTAATGATAATTTCAAATATACAAGGAGTGTAAAATGAAAAAGTTCAATCTTTCATTAGCAGCGTTTTTGACAATGAGTGCACTCGCAACAGCGGGTGGAGATATCGCACCGGTTGAACCTGTGGTAGAGACTCCGGTGGTAGAAGCATCTTCAAGTTCAGTGTATGTAGGTTTGGGTTACTCCAATATGAATTTGGATCCGGATAACGGTTCTGAAGCGGATGGTGACGCAGTACTTTTGCTGGCAGGGTACAACTTTAACCAATATATCGGTGTGGAAGGTAGATACTCCGGACTTACCGATTGTCTTGAGAATACCGCCATCTATCTTAAACCTATGTATCCAATGGGTGGAATCGTACTCTACGGTTTGCTTGGGTACGGGCAGGTAGATTATGACCATAGCATAAACCTATCTGAATCTGGTTTTCAGTGGGGTCTGGGTGCCAGCTATGAAGTGGTTGAGAATATCGGTGTCTTCGTAGATTACACAAATCTCTATGATGACACAGGATTTGATGGTGCATTACCGAACCAGGATGTTCTTGCTGATTCTATCAATATAGGATTTACCTATACATTCTAAAATAAGGCTAAGCCTTTAAGGCTTAGCCTTATAAATATTCCTACTCAATTCACTCTTGTTGACTACTTGTTAAACTTACGCTAAAAAATTTCACTATAATACGTTTTCATAAATACTTTATACTAAACATTTTGGAGCACTTTTTTGCGTTTTTTAACACTACTGATATTTTTACTATTGACACTCAATCCTCTTCATGGGGAGATACTTTCCATGGAGAACATCGCTGCATATATCAAAAAAGGCGTCCAGACACGTATCACCGGTCAAAACAAATCTATCATTCAGGATATCTATGCTCAAACCGGTGATAAGCCTTTATGGATCGGCAATAAAAACAGGATCAAAACAAGTCATCTGATACAAGCGCTCAATGACCCGCTTTTTAACTATAAAAACAAATCGTTTGATCAAAGATCTATCAAACATCTTTTTTATCAGCTTGACAACGGTGAGATCAGCCAGGCAAAACAGGCCTCTGCCTATGCGAAACTTGACCTTGTACTTACCAGCTCATTCGTGCGTTTAGTAAGATTTATCGTTCAGGGTGATGTGGACTGGAATCTCGTACAGAAGAAACTGAACAGCCTTAAAAAGAGTGATGACATCTCTGCAAGATGGGAAATGGAACCTAAAGCATTTCCGGATCCTGATGCACTGATCTCTGCTATAGAAAACGGGACTATCTATGAATATCTGACTTCTCTTCTTCCTATGGAGAAACGCTATAGAGATCTTGTAAAACTTCTTCATGATTATCGTGTGATGGATAAATTTCCAAAGATAAAATACAGTAATGACATCTTGAAACTGGGTGACAGTTCAAGCCGCGTTGAGGAGATAAAGAAACGACTGCAGATCACTGGAGATTATCCTAAAGATGCGCCTATTGACGATGAATTTGATGAAACGCTTAAAAGAGCTGTCAAAACCTACCAAAAACGTTACCTGATCAAAGTGACCGGTACGGTAGACAAAACAACGACCTACTATCTCAATCTTCCTGTAAAAAATAATATACAGGCCATCATCACCAATTTGGACAAAACAAAACTCTATCCAAAACAATTTGAAGATGAGCATATTGAAGTGAATATCCCTGATTTTAATCTCCGGTATTATAGAGACAATGAAATGATCATGAAAAAAGGTATCGTAGTTGGGCGTATAGACAGACCGACCCCTCTTTTTTCCAATGCCATACGCTATATGGTACTCAATCCGACATGGACCGTCACCGATAACCTGGTCAAACGGGATCTGATACCTGTACTTAAAAAGAATCCTATGTATCTAAAAGAGAACAATATTCATGCATTCCAAGGCAAAAAAGAGATAGAGGTCACCTACGAGATGCTTGCCCCTTATGAAAAAAACGAAGAGCGCGTACCCTACCGATTTGTACAGTTCCCTGGCGAGAATAATGCCTTAGGAAGAGTAAAGTTCATGTTCCCTAACAAATATGATGTATATCTGCATGATACGGATAATAAATCACTGCTCTCCCGTCGTTATAAGATCTATAGTTCCGGTTGTATACGTGTAGAAAAACCTTTTGATCTTATGGATAAGCTGCTTGAACATACATGGAAAAGTTATTCTCAAGAGAAAATAGATGAGATACTTGCAAGCAATGAGCCTACAAACATCTATCTAAAAAGGCAGATCCCTGTACATATCCTCTACTTTACTGTCTATGAGGAGGACGGATTGGCCTATTTTAAAAATGATATCTATCTCTATGACAAGATCATTGAAGAGTCTGTAGTAGGCAATAAAAAGGCTACATTCACCATACCTGAAAAACGTATGATCTCAGTAAAGAAAAACGCACAACCGCTCTCTAACTAGATTTCTTTCGCAATTTTACCCTTTGCAGATGCGTCAATGCGATAGCCATGGCATCTGTGATATCCAAAGGTTTGATCTCCTTTTTAATGCCAAAGAGTCTTTTTACCATAAAAGCGACTTGTTCTTTATCTGCTTTTCCGTTTCCTGTGACCGATTTTTTGACCTGTAACGGTGTATATTCATAGAAATAACCTATCTCTTGGAGTATCTTTAATGAGAGTGCGCCTCTAAACTGTACAAGCTTTAGAACGGACTTTGGATTATAGGCAAAAAAGATATCTTCAATGGCCACTTCATCCACTTTATGTGCCTTCAAAATGACGTCGATCCCCTCTACCAGCTCAATGATCTGCTCTTGTAGCTCTTTTGCTTTGATTTTCACCAGTCCTGCTTCAACAAGTGAAAAGTTTTTCCCATCCCAAAATATGATACAGTACCCTAAATTACGGCTTCCGGGGTCTATTCCTAAAATATTCATTCACACCTTTGTTCACATAGTGAATAAAATTATTCAACTCTGTTTAATAACGCTATTTTAGCTTAAATTGGCTAAAATGTTGTAAGTTATTCACATTGAGAATTTTAACTCTTAAAAACTATGAAAATTTATTCACACATTTAAAAATATCAAAGGCATGAACGGATGAATGTAGGACAAAAAGTACTTTTTGAACTGAAAAAAGAGATCACAGAAATAGAGTATGAACGATATATTAAAAACCTTACCTATGACACCAAACGTTCCCGAAGTAATATTGCCTATTTCAATGCTCCCAATATGATCATTGCAAAATGGATCAAAAGCAAATATACGAATAAACTGATGCATCTTTTTGAACTGCAGAACCAGATTAAACCGGAAATAGAGATCACTATAGGCAAACAAAGTAATGAGAGTGCAAGCCCTGTTGTGAAACAGACCAGCGAAAAAAGTCATTCTAAAAGTACCTATCTCAATCCCTCTTTGACCTTCGACAGTTTTATTGTAGGGGACTCCAACCAATTTGCCTATACTACAGCGAAATCCGTAGCAGAAAAACCTGGTAAACTCTATAACCCTCTTTTTCTCTACGGCGGTGTAGGACTGGGTAAAACACACCTCCTCCAAGCCATCGGTAATTATCATATAGATCTGGGTAAGACCGTCATCTATACAACACTGGAACAATTCATGAACTCTTTTACTTCACATCTACGTTCTCAGACCATGGACAGATTTAGAGACAAGTTCAGAGAGTGTGATCTTCTGCTTATAGACGATATACAGTTCCTAAGCAGAAAAGAGCAGACGCAAGAAGAATTTTTTCACACCTTTAATGAACTCTACAACAATAATAAACAGATCGTGATCACTTCAGACAGACAACCCAATAAGATCGTAGGACTTGTCGACAGACTAAGAACCCGTTTTGAAATGGGACTGATGGCGGATATCCAACCACCGGGACTGGAGACCAAAATTGCCATCATTCAAAAAAAATGTGAACTTGACGGTATCACACTGGACAATGAGATCGTCAATTATATCGCTACACATATGGGTGACAATATACGTGAGATAGAAGGAACCATTATTAAACTGAACGCGCTTTCTTCTATGCTGAACCAGGAGATCACCCTTGATTTTGCCCAAAATGCCATCAAAGATCAGCTTAAAGAGAAAAAAGAAAATATCACAATAGATGAAATCGTAAAAATTATTTCAAAAGAGCTCAATATCAAACCTTCAGACATGAAATCTAAAAAACGTACCAAAAATGTGGTAAATGCAAGAAGAATTGCGATCTATCTGGCTAGAAATCTTACACCAAACTCTATGCCGCAGATCGCTGTATATTTCGGAATGAAAGACCATACAGCTATCTCCCATGCAATGAAAAAAATCAATGAAATAATTGAAAGTGATGAAAATTTTAAAGTGATTTTGGAAGAACTCTCTAACAAAGTAAATACCCATACACAAAATGAGCCGCTCTAAACAATATTTCAACATAGAAAACTTGAATAAAAAAAAGATATAATTTTAAAAGTGAATAAATGTGAATGTTCAAAAAAAGTTATACATTCGCTGAAACAACGGTCACACAAGCAATAGAGTAGTTTTTCACATATTCATGTCACACTACTACTACCTACTAATTTTATTAAAATAAGGAGAGTCAATGAAGATAAGAGCAGAAAAACAGATTATAGAATCTATACTCATTAATTTACAGCCTTTTTTAGAAAAAAAAGATGCAAGTCAAATTACCTCACATATATTGTTTGCCACACAAGACGGTAAATGTATTGTTAAAGCTACAGATTCTGAAATAGGTTTACAGATTGTTACCGATAATATTAGTATAGAGGCAGAAGGATCATTTACTGCACATGGTAAAAAACTTCTGGATATCATACGCATACTCAAAGATGATGACATTACCTTAGAAATTTTAGACAATACACTCATTATCAAACAAAAACATTCTAAATTCAAACTTCCTACATTTGATGCCAACTCTTATCCATCATTCCCTAATATCAATAATAAACCTCAAATTTCTCTGGATTCTCTAAATTTGATTCAAAATCTTAAAAAGATCTCTCCTGCAATCGATACAAACAATCCAAAATTTGAACTCAACGGTGCTTTGATCAATATAAAAAATGGCGGTACTGATCTGGTAGGTACAGATACTAGAAGGTTGGCCATTGCTACCATTCCAGGCAATAATAACGAAGCCCTCTCATTGATCGTACCTAAAAAAGCCATTTTAGAAATTCAAAAACTTTTTTTAGACCAGATCGATATCTTCTTTGATGAAACCAATCTTATTATTTCAAATGAAAATTACTATTTCTATACAAGGTTGATCAACGGTAAATTCCCGGATTACCAACGTATCATACCAGGTACGACTAAACACCAGATCACACTTCCTAAAAAAGAGATGGTCGATGCAATAAAAATGATCACAACGATTTCACAAGAGATCAAAATGACACTTTTATCGGACACGATTATTTTTAATTCATTAAGTGCAGATAATGTAGAAGCAAAAACAGAAGTGGAGCTCAATACAGGTTTGGATGACAAATTCGAACTCTCATTCAACAGTAAATATATTTTAGATTTTATTTCACAGGTCAATAAAAATGAATTTACTATTGAATTCAATGAACCGTCATTGCCGTTTATTGTCAAAGACGATAATTTTATTACAATCATCATGCCGATCGTGGCATAAAAGGAAAAGCGTTATATGAGTGAAAATAAAACAAAATATATTTTTGTTACAGGTGGTGTACTTTCATCTTTAGGAAAAGGTATTACTGCTGCAAGTATAGGTACATTGTTAAAACATACAGGTCAACGTGTAGGAGTATTAAAACTTGATCCCTATATCAATGTGGATCCTGGTACTATGTCACCTTTGGAACATGGTGAAGTTTTTGTAACCAAAGATGGTGCAGAAACAGACCTGGACCTGGGTCATTATGAACGATTTTTAGATACTTCATTGACACAAAATAATAACTTTACCACTGGTCTTGTCTATAAAACAGTCATTGAAAATGAACGTAAAGGGAAGTATCTTGGTAAAACGATCCAAGTGGTCCCACATATTGTCAATGAGATTAAAGATCGTATCGTTAAAGCAGGTGAAAATAAAGATATTCTTATTGTAGAACTCGGTGGTACAACAGGAGATATTGAAGGATTGCCGTTTTTAGAAACGATCAGACAGATGAAACATGAATTTGGTAAAACCCAAGTGATGAATATCCATGTCACTCTTTTACCTTATATAAAAGCTGCCGGAGAGCTTAAAACAAAACCGACACAACATTCAGTACAGGAGCTTAGACGTATAGGTATTGCACCACATATGTTGGTACTACGTGCTGAAGTGCCTGTTTCTACTGAAATCAAACGTAAAATAGCCTACTCTTGTGATGTAGAAGAAGATTCTGTGATCGTTGCTGCCGATGCACCTACTATCTATCAAGTACCTTTGAACTTTTTAGATCAGGATATATTGACACCTATCTGTAAACAGTTGGATCTTCAGGATTGCCAACCGAATATGGATAAATGGAGAGATCTCGTACATAAGATCATTATGCCTAGTGACAGTATGAAAATTGCATTCGTAGGTAAATATTTGGATCTTAAAGAGTCTTATAAGTCTTTAACAGAAGCCCTTATTCATGCAGGTGCTCATCTTGATACAAAAGTAGAGATCAAATGGGTGGACAGTGAAAAAGTGGAAGATGATGGTGCCCAAAAATATCTGAGTGACTGTGACGGTATTTTAGTTGCAGGCGGTTTTGGCGGGCGCGGTGTTGAAGGTAAAATTCAGGCTATCCAGTATGCAAGAGAAAATAAAATACCATTTTTAGGTATTTGTCTTGGTATGCAGCTGGCAATGGTAGAATATGCAAGAAATGTACTTGGTATAAAGGATGCAACTTCAGTAGAATTTGATGAAAATACGCTAAACCCTATTATCTATCTTATTGATGAATTTATAGATGCAAGTGGTTCAAAACAAGTAAGAACGACCACTTCACCAATGGGCGGTACTATGCGTCTTGGTGAATATGAATGTGAAACGAAAGAGGGTTCAAATCTTAGAGCGGCATATGATTCTAAAATCATTTATGAAAGACATAGACACCGTTATGAAGCAAACCCTAAATATAGAGAAGCTTTGGAAGCAAATGGTATGGAAATTACAGGTGAATCTGACGGATTGATCGAAGCAGTAGAAGTGAAAGATCACCCTTGGTTCTTAGGTGTACAATTCCATCCTGAATTTACTTCTAGACTTCAAAATGCAAATCCATCGATCTTGGCTTTTGTGAATGCAGCCATGCAACATAAAAAATAGATGGTCAAACCCTTAACACTTACAAAGTTAGAAACACTTTTAAACATGCGCTTTGAAGAGGGTTTCCTCTCATTGCGGGATCTACCCCAACCCTCCCTGTTCAAAGATATGGACAGAGCGACTGAACGTATCGTTTCTGCCATTCAAAACAGAGAAAAAATCACCATAATCGGCGACTATGATGTAGATGGTGTCACCTCTACGACTTTGATGAAGCTTTTTTTCGATGAAATCGAGTATCCTGTAGAGTGGATCATACCCAACCGTTTTAGAGACGGGTATGGGCTCTCTGCAAATATCATACCCCGTATCGTCGGTACAGACCTGGCACTCACAGTGGATAACGGGATCTCTGCTGTTTATGCAGCCCAACTATGTAAAAAAGAGGGTATCGATCTTATTATTACAGATCATCACCTCTTGGCACCCGAAGTGCCGGAAGCCTATGCGATCATAAACCAAAAACAAGAATCATGTACCTTTCCTTATGAAGATGTATGTGGTGCTCAAATTGCCTGGTATCTTATTGCTTCACTTAAAAATGCACTCCATATAAAAATAGATATGATGGCATATATGGAATTGGTCTCCATCGCTATTATTGCAGATATGATGCCGCTTAAAAACATTAACAGAGCAATGGTCCTTGCAGGGATACAAGCACTCAATAAAAGTCAACGCCCTGCCATCAGGGCTTTTCTTGAACACAGCCAAAAAGAGACGATCACATCAGAAGATATAGGTTTTTTTCTTGCACCATTGCTGAACAGTGCAGGGCGGATGGAGGATGCCTCTTTTGCCATAGAGTTTTTAACTTCGACCAATATCTATGATGCCAGAGTAAGACTGGAACGCCTCATAGAATTCAATACCCTAAGAAAAGCTACGGAACACACTATTACACAAAATGCCATGGCACAGGTGGATCATAATGATGAAGTGGCCATTGTAGTCGGGGAAGCATGGCATGAAGGTGTGGTAGGTATCGTAGCTGCAAGAGTAGCGCGTGCATGTGAAAAACCCTGTATCATCCTTACCCGAAGTGAAGAGGGCTTACTGAAAGGGAGTGGTAGAAGTTTTGGTGCGTGTGATCTCTTTGCCATCGTAGACAGTGCCAGAATGCATCTGGAGAAGTTCGGAGGGCATCAGGCAGCTATCGGACTTTCTTTGAAAGAAGAGAATCTAGAAGCCTTCAGAGAAGAGGTACAGAGGAACTTTGCTGAGGGCGGTTACCTCAAAGAGGAGATGGATCCAGATATAGTCGGGGATTTACATTTTGCTGCTATCTCTTTTGAGCTGACATCTCTCATGAAAAAGTATGAACCTTACGGACAGGGAAATGCTACACCAAAGTTTATCAGTACCAATGTGGAGATCCTTCAGGCAGACAGTATGGGTAAAGAGGGAGAGCATTTACGTTTTTCTTTTGCCCAGGACGGTATCGTGATGCAGGGTGTGAAATTCAAGACACGGGAAGTCTTTGAAAGAGGTTCTAAGGTTGATATCGTCTATACAGTCACTGAAAATCATTTTAGGGGAAGGGTTACATTACAGTTGATGGTTGATAAA
This sequence comes from Sulfurovum sp., assembly GCA_041546475.1. Classification (GTDB taxonomy): domain Bacteria; phylum Campylobacterota; class Campylobacteria; order Campylobacterales; family Sulfurovaceae; genus Sulfurovum. The sequence continues at coordinate 27,487 of JBFEWI010000001.1, read as the reverse complement.
GTTGTCATATGACACTTATACTCTGATAGTGAATTGATAGCATTTAAATTGATAAAAAATGTTAAAACAGATGGAGTGTATTCAAAAAGGAGATTACAATAAAAAAAATTGTAATGTATCTGTTTTAACGTCCATAGATTAGGAATTAATGCTATGGATAAGATAGTATAACCTAGATCATTCAAATGATAACGATATTTTTGTCTATTTATTAATCAATTAAAGAGAGATCTAAAATGAAAGATATAGAAGAAAAATGATTGAAGCTATGTAAATTGATGATTTGTTGTTAAATGCACCCAAGGCAAAAGCCTCAGGCATGCAATGAAAAAGGAAGAGAGATTAAATTGGTAAAACTCTGATGTTTTCGTCAAGTTTCTCTTTTAAGATGTTCTCTATAGCGAAAAGTGTACCTGTGCTTGAACTTGCACAACCGGAACATGCACCTAAATAACGGATGTAAATGTCAAAGTTTGCACCGTTCTCTTTGATGTCAAGGATCTCCATGTCACCGCCATCCATTACAAGCATTTGTCTGATATTTTCATCGACGACTTTATCCACCGCTTTGATACGCTGAACGATAGTCATTTTAGCAAAATCAGCACTCGCACCGCCTTCATTACCGAGTGTTGCACCTGCAGCCATTTTTTCCTTTTCATACTCTTCTAAGAGGTCTACAAGATAGACATCTTTTTCCTCATGTCCACCAGGTTTGATACATGACTTACAAAATGCACCTGCTTTTGTGTAATCTGTGATCTGCTCAACCGTAGTAAGGTCATTGAGACGGATCACCTCTTTGAGTGTAGAGAGTGTCACACGTGCACATTCACAGACGATCACTTCTTGTTCAAAACTATCTATATCTACACCTTTGTACTGTGCAGCAGCTTTTTTGATCACATCATATGCCATCACTGAACAGTGCATTTTTTGCGGTGGGACTGCCGGGGTATCCGGTTCGTCACGCATTGCTTTTTCAACATCGATATTCGTAATTTTTACCGCTTCATCAACTGTTTTATCTTTACAAAGCTCAGCCATTGTGTCAGAAGAGGCGATTGCTGTACCACAACCAAAACTTTTAAACTTAGACTCTTTAATGATGTCTGTTTCAGGATCAACTGCCCAGTAAAGTCTTACGGCATCTCCACAACTCTCTGCACCGAAGTCAGCAACGATGAGTTTAGCACCCATCTCTTTGGCTTCTTCTTCTGTGATCTCACCCATATTTTGCGGGTTGTTCATTAAATCTGTTACTTTATTGCTGTACTCATCCCAGATGGTACCGCCTACTAAACTATCTATACCCATTGTATATCCTTTATTAAATTTTATCTATTAATGGTGATGCGCGTCTAATCCGCTTTCATGACCTTCCGGTGCGTATGCATAGGAACTTGAGATACCTCTAAGTCTTATGACAGCTGCTTTGACCACTTTGAGTGTGTAGTCTATCTCATCTTGTGTCGTGTAACGGCTCAGTGAAAAACGGATAGCCGTATGTGCCAGGTCTTCTGCTGCACCGATCGCTTCCATGACCGAGTTTGCTTCCAGGTCTTCACTTGCACAGGCTGAACCTGTACTTGCACCGATACCTGCACGGCTGAGATCCCATAACATCGATTCACCCTCAATACCTCTAAATGAGATAAGGATGGTGTTCGGTGTTCTTTTTTCTCTTGGCGTAACAACGAATGTATCTTCTATTTTGAGCAGTTCATCTTCAAAATTGTCTCTCATCTTTCTGATCTCTGACATTTCATACTCAAGTGCATCGATCGCCTGCTCCATAGCTTTACCCATACCTACGATACCAGGTACATTAAGCGTACCTGAACGGTATCCGCCCATTTGTGAACCACCGTGAAGCAGAGGCATCAGCTCTTTACCTTTTTTCATATAGAGGGCACCCACACCTTTTGGTCCATGGAATTTATGTGCCGAGAATGTGAGGTAGTCAACATTAAATGACTGTACATCTACAGGTATTTTACCAATGGCCTGTACAGCATCCGTATGAAAAGGTACATTGTGTTTTTTACAGATCGCACCTATCTCTTCTACCGGGAAGATCGCACCGGTTTCATTGTTCGCCCACATCACCGATACAAGCGCGGTTTTATCCGTAATACTCTCTTCTACTGACTTCGCTTCTATGAGTCCTTCACTGTTGATAGGAAGATAAGTGACCTTACATCCCATGTTCTCAATAAACTTTGCAGTAGCAATGACAGAAGGGTGTTCCACCTCAGAGACGATAATATGGTTCTTTTTACCTGTCAGGATCTGATCAAAATAGATACTTTTGAGTACCCAGTTATTACTCTCAGTCGCACAAGAAGTGATGATCACAGAATCCTCTCTAGGAGAATTGATACCCGCATAGATCCTTTCCATACCGGCTTTGATACCAGGGTGTGTGTCACTTGCAAATATATGTAACGAGTTTGGATTACCATACTTTTGTACAAAATAAGGTTCCATCTCAGCGAAGACCTGAGGGTCAACGATCGTTGTTGCATTATTGTCTAAATAGACCTTCATTCGTTTCTCCTTTGAATAGAATATATCCATTCAATTTTATTTGTAATGATACTCATTTTAATTAGGACTAAAATAGTCTTAATTAGTTTTACGCATGATACGGTGTTTTTCTTAAATTAAGATAAATTTGAAGTTAAAGAGGAGTGTTTTAATCTGTTTTATAGGGTTTTAGCCGATCTCAATCAAAGTGAATTAAAAAGGGCAGGCCAAATACGGACAGTGTCCGTTTGGTTTAAAAATTTGAAGGAGCGGGTGTATTGATAAGATTATAAAATTCATTTCTGGTACGTTCATCACTTTTAAAGAGACCGCGCAGCGCAGAACTTACTGTGGTGGAATTGATCTTCTGCACGCCTCTCATCTCCATACACATATGGCGTGCATGAACTACTACGGCCACACCTTTAGGTTTAATTGTTTCAGAAATGGCATCAGCGATCTGTTCGGTCATCTGTTCTTGTATCTGCAGACGTCTTGCATAGACATTGACGATGCGGGGGATTTTGGAGAGACCTACCACTTTTCCGTCAGGTATGTATGCCACATGGGCACGTCCTATGATGGGAAGCATGTGATGTTCACACATAGAGTAAAACTCTATATCACGTACCAGTACCATCTCATCATTGCTTGTACTGAAGAGTGCCTGATTGAGTATCTCCTTGGGGTCTTGCTGATACCCCTCTGTAAGAAACTGGAGTGCTTTGGCAACACGGCTGGGTGTTTTAAGTAAACCTTCCCGTGTAGGGTCTTCCCCCAAAAGTTCAAGGACTTTGGTCACAGCCTGTTCAAATTCTTCTTCTTTATTCATTATCGTGCCTAATCAGATATTTTTCACATTGTAGCTAAAAACAATTTAACAATCTTCTATTATCCATTGGAACGCTTTTGAGCAAAGCTCAAAATGTCAAAATTCAATGACGTGCGTTTAAGCACCTCTTTGAGTTTTGATTGTTGTCACTGTGACTACTTACGATTCGGCATTTAGTGCCTCACTTGCACTGCAATTTAGTTGCTTGTCAGCAGTAGGCTCATACAACTAGTCGTATTTTAGAAAACGGTTATATAGATTAACTATTTTCTCATCTACTTTGGAGATAGCGAGTTTTTCTATCTCTTCTTCACTGAAATAGTCAGACCGTTCAGGAGTGTTCTCATAATAGAGATAGACCTTGCAGTGGAGTTTAAAGTGTGTATAGGCATGGGTGACTTCACCCAGGTACTCAGAGGCACACTCCGGACTCTCCACAGATTCAAAGCCCCAGAGGCCATGCAGGAATTTACCTTTTCTCTGTGTCAGTGAGAGTCTGTCATCATAGATTCTGATAAGAATGTTCTCTTCTCTGGTCGGTACCACACGTCTCTTTTTTTCAGGATAGCGTTCAGGTTCTTCTTTCCCTTTACAGATGTTGCTGAGAGGGCAGATCTCACATTTGGGATTTCTAGGCAGACAGATCGTTGCCCCTATATCCATCATCGCCTGGTTGTAGTCAAAAGGATTGATTTTGTCTACCAGCTCATAAGCGATCTTCCAGAGTTTTTTTTCAGTGGGTGTGATGAGCTGATGCAGACGGCAAAGTATTCGTTTTACATTGGCTTCCATAATGGGAACGGGTTGGTGAAAGGCAAAGGAAGCGATGGCATGGGCAGTATTTTTACCGATGCCAGGAAGTTTCATGAGCGCCTCTATATCATTTGGAAGTTCGTCTACAAGCGTCGCGGTCTTGTGTAGATTTTTTGCCCGATTGTAGTAGCCAAGTCCTTCCCACATCTTCAACACAACATCCAGAGGTGCTTCACCTAAACTCTTTAGGCTGGGAAAACGTTCAATAAAAGGGATGTAGTATCTCTCCAATACGGTTTTGACCTGTGTCTGCTGAAGCATCACTTCCGAGAGGTAGATATAATACGATTCATCTGTGTTGCGCCAGGGCAGGTCCAGTCGTCCGTTTTGCCGGTACCACGCTTGGATGTTTTGGTGGGTTTTTCTATACATGATGGGATTATAGCATGTGTTGCTTTGTATGCCCAGAATCATGAGGAAGAAAATCAATACTTTTACCCTCATATGAAATAGGGTATACAAGCAAACATTTTTATGAAGTTCAGTTTATTTGATGGTTAATCACATATTAATACAACTTTTATTACCATAAGAGATTCTATTGAACACTATAAGGAAGACGTATGAAATTAAAGAGAGTGATACTGGCATGTATAATGCTTGTTGGACTGGCACAGGCGGATGTGCATTCAAATAAAACAGAGTCGAAGTTGACTGCTGAGCTTTGGGGAAACGAAGGGAATCAGGCAGTTCAATTGGATGCATTGATCAAAAAGATCAATACAATTGGTTATTCTGTAGTACAAGCGAACAGAAATATACAGGTGCATTGGCAAAACATGTTCAATGAGAAGAGTTTGGAGATGATCTCTTTCTATGGTCTTGTAAATATTGAGGCACTGAGACCTCTTTTGCTTAAAAACCCGGATATTGGTGCCTATGCTCCTTTCAACTTCTTTGGCTACAAAACACTTGACAAAGAGGATAACAACACCTGGTACGGACATCTTACTCCGGATACTATGCTGGATATCATCGGGGAGAAAGATGCAGAGACAAGAAAGGCATTTACAGATATGGTAGGTTCTTTTGATGCCTTGGTAGAAAAAGAGATGAAGCCTACAAAAACCAAAAGATTTGAACACACGAAGCCGTTACCGAAAATTGGATTGACACGTATGGTGAAAAAGTTTGAAAGAACAGATGATATGGAAACATTTGTTGAAGATTTCGTCATGGACCATGACGGACGTTTTGCTAATCATCATTTTGTCATTGCCGGGTTCATTGATTTTAAATTTGAATATGCCGATATGGAACTGGAATTTGACAAATATGATGCCTATTGGGTCTCTATGCTTTGTCATTTTGAATTCTCAAACTCTATCTTTAACAGAGGTATGCCTCAAGCAGGTATGTTCGCACCATGTTCAGTCTACTTCTATGTGCCTAAGGGAACCAATGAACTTCACGTAGGATATGCATCTGTGGACAACTGGATCAATGCACTCGACTTTAAAGACCAAAAACGTATTGATCACATGAGAGCGATCGATGCAGAAGTGGTTGAAACCTTTAAAGAGATGGGCTTTGAAGTGGTAACTCTTGGTAAAGACTAGCAGTTGCAATAACAATTGAATTTAAACATAAAATAAAAAAGGAAATAGATGAAATTTACCAAGATGGCATGGGCGTTCTTTTTGGCTGCATTTGTGACAATAGAGGCAAGTGCGCAAGGAACCAAACTCGATATCAGTGCACCGGCACCGGAAGTCTTAAGCACGTATTATGCTGCCAAAGCACAGGGTGCGGATGAGATAGAATCAAAACTGAAAGCCAACGGTTTTACCATTTTGGCTACGACTACACCGATCAAAGGTTCAACGGTGATCACAGTGACCAATGAAGAGCTTAAGGCTACAAACACTTGGCTGGCAACACTCAATGTACTTGTGAATGAAAAAGAGGTACGTATACAGAATCCATCCTATTTTGGTGCAGCCTATCTTCAGGACAAGTATACCTATGGTCAGTTTTCAGCTACACTTAAAGCATTTCAAAAAGCACTCGGTGACCTGTATACGGTAGAAGATGAGTTTAAACTTTCAAAACTTCCTCACTATCAATTCATGATGGGTATGGCCCATGTAGAAGATACGATCGATGTAGCTGAGGGTGAAGATCTTGAAACAAAGCTTAAAGAGAATAAATATGTAGCATACATCCTTAAACTTCCTAATGGATCAACACTTATAGGACACAATTTAAGAAGCAGAACCAATAAATTCCTTGTTAAAATAGATTCAGTACATAATGCACTTATCTTGCCGTACAGAAGTATGATAAAAGAGGGAAAAGCGGTGATGCTGGACCCTAAATATTATTTAGCGGTCTCTCTGCCCCTTTTAAGTATGACGGAGTTTATGAGAATTGCTTCTGCTCCGGGTAATATAGAAAAAGATATCAAAAGAACCTATAGATAGTATGGTTTTTAGCTCTCCGGATTCACTTTGGAGGGCTGCTTTAGCAACCCCTTTTCCCCTTGCATTTTAATGCTTATTGGTATTTCAACATTATTTCGATAAAATCACGTAATTATATATAATAAAGGAATGTAGTGAAAGTTACAGTAAATAAAGTAGACGACGCAAATATTATCGTAAGCGGTACTATAGAAAACAGTGCTGTTGAAGAGAACATTAACAAGATGGCTGTTCAAGCTGGTAAAGAGATGAAAGTAGATGGGTTCAGAAAAGGTAAAGTACCTCCACACGTAGTGAAACAAATGCATGGTGACAAACTCGCACAGGATGCAGAGGGTGAAGTACTTAGAGAGCTTATTGATGCGGGGATGAAAGAAGCGGGTATCAACCCTGCAGATATGCTCGGTCAGCCTACTTTTAAAAAGTATGACAAAACAGATGCCGGTATCGATGTTGAAGTAGAGATCTCTACTAGACCTGTATTTGAAGCAGAAGGTCATATGGATGTACTTCCTGCTTTTGAGAGACCAAAAGCATCTGACAAAGAGATCCAAGAGAAATTGGACGAGATTGCAGCACAACAGGCACCATATGAAAAGATCAAAAGAAAACGTATGGTAAGAGACGGTGACATGGTTGTGATCGACTTTGAAGGTTTTGTTGACGGTGTAGCCTTTGACGGTGGTAAAGCTGAGAAGTTCAACCTCAAGATCGGTTCTGGACAATTCATCCCCGGATTTGAAGAACAGATCATCGGTATGAAATATGATGAAGAGAAAACGATCACTGTGACTTTCCCAGAAGAGTACCAGTCAAAAGATTTGGCAGGTAAAGAGGCAGAGTTCAAAGTAAAACTTCACGAAATCCAAGAGCAGGTGCCTGCAGAGCTTAACGATGAGTTGGCACAAAAACTTCTTCAGGGAGAAGAGAATGCAACACTTGAAATGTTGACGGACAGAGTAAGAACACAGATCGAGTCAACAGAGATATCAAAACTCTATAATGAAGATCTTAAACCAAAATTGGTTGAAGCATTGGTGGCTAAATTTGACTTTGCACTGCCAAACAATATCGTTGAACAAGAGATCGATGCAAAGATCAATGCAAAAGCAAGAGAGATGAGCGAAGAGGAGCTTAACACTTATAAAGACAATCCTGAGAAGATCGAAGCACTTCGTGAAGAGGTAAGAGCAGATGCAGTAGCATCTGTGAAAGCGACATTTATCGTTGATGCATTGGCTAAAAAAGAAGATGTCTCTGTAGATGACCAAGAGGTATCACAAGCGATCTACTACGAAGCGATGATGAGCGGACAAGATCCACAAGAAGTGATCAAATACTACCAGGAGAACAATCTTCTTCCAGCAGTAAAAATGGGTATGATCGAAGACAAACTCTTTGGTAAGATGTTAGGTTTAGATAAATAAGTACCAGCAGACAAATAACAGCATATGCTGTTATTTGTTCTGTTAACCTATAGAGTGTATAGTTGAGTGGATAAAAAATCTATTTAACTATATATTATTAAAGGAAAAAGATGAGTTATATTCCATATGTTGTAGAACAGACCGGTAGAGGTGAAAGATCATACGATATCTATTCACGGTTACTGAAAGACCGTATCATTATGCTAAGCGGTGAAGTCAATGATCAAGTGGCTTCGACCGTGGTGGCACAACTTCTTTTTCTTGAAGCACAGGACCCGGATAAAGATATCTATTTTTATATTAACTCTCCGGGGGGTGTGATCACTTCGGGGCTTTCAATGTTCGATACGATGAACTACATCAAGCCGGATATTGTCACGATCTGTATCGGTCAGGCAGCTTCGATGGGTGCTTTCCTTCTCTCTTCAGGGACAAAGGGTAAACGCTATGCCCTTCCTCATGCACGTATCATGATCCACCAGCCTTCAGGCGGTGCACAAGGGCAGTCAACAGATATCCAGATACAGGCACAAGAGATACAAAGACTCAAAGATACGCTCAATGAGATCTTGGCAGAGCAGACAGGTAAAACGACCAAACGTATCGAAAAAGACACAGAGAGAGATAACTTTATGTCAGCCAGGGAAGCACTGGAGTACGGACTTATAGACAAAGTACTCACAAAAAGTTTTAACTAACAGAGACGGTGTATGGTTAGAGAAATAGTAGTATATCCGGACAAAAGGCTCAAACTAGTCTCAAAAGAGGTAGAGTCTTTTGACGGTGCATTGCATGATCTTCTGGATGACATGTATGATACGATGCGTGCCCGAAACGGTGTAGGTCTTGCAGCGATTCAGGTCGGTATTGATATACGTGCACTGATCATCAATATCCCTTTAGAGGGTGCAGATGGTGAACATGACCAGCCTAAAGAAAATACGCTGGAGATGATCAACCCCGTGATCCTGGAAAAAGACGGTTCAGAAAAATTCCAAGAGGGATGCCTCTCTGTTCCGGGCATCTATGAAGAGGTTGAACGTGCAAAACATGTGAAAGTGGAGTATCTTGATAGAGATGGCACTAAGCATGTGATAGAAGATGACGACTTTCTTGCTATCGCGATCCAGCATGAGATAGATCATTTGGATGGCAAAGTCTTCATTGAAAAACTCTCTTATACGAAAAGAAAGAAATTCGAAAAAGAGTGGAAACGAAGACTCAAAGAGGCATAAGCAAGGCCGGAGTATCCGGCTTTCTCTTTTACACCCCTTGCATGATCATAGCATCCGCCACGCGTTGAAATCCTAAGATATTCGCCGCAGCGACCAGATCCATATCGAGATCATATTCATCGCATGTCTGCTTGAGGTCACTGTAGATATTTGACATAATGTCTCTAAGTCTTTGATCTACTTTTTCAAATGAGAGATAGTTGAGTGAACTGTTTTGGCTCATCTCCAGTACAGAGACAGCAACACCGCCGGCATTGGCTGCTTTGGCCGGGCCAAAAAGTATCCTGTTCTCTTCAAAAAGAGCGATAGCTTCAGGTGTAGTAGGCATATTTGCACCTTCTGCAACGATCTTCACATCATTCTCTATGAGCAGTTTTGCAGAGCTTTCACCCAATTCATTCTGTGTAGCACAGGGGAATGCGGCAAAACAAGGGATACTCCATACAAAACTGCTTCCCTCATTATAGCTTTCTCTTTTCACATAGGTGGCTTTCTTTCTCTCCAATGCATAATATTCCAGGGATGCTCTTCTCTCCAGCTTTATTTTCTTTAACAGTTCCAGATCTATACCGTTACTGTCATGGATCGTACCTTTGGAATCAGAACAGGTGACAGGAATGGCACCTATCTCATAGAGTTTCTCTATGGCATGGATCGCCACATTACCGCTGCCGCTGATCGTACAGATCTTACCTTTGAGCGTTTCTCCCATATCTTCCAGTAAAGTCTGTGTGAAATATATCAGTCCATAGCCTGTTGCCTCGGTACGTCCCAGACTTCCGCCCAGTGAGAGAGGCTTTGAGGTGATGATACTGTCATAAGAATTGGTGAGCTGTTTGTATTGTCCAAAAAGATAGCCCACTTCTCTCGCCCCTACACCTATATCTCCGCCGAGGATATCGATATCTGCACCGATACTGTTATAAAAAGCAGACATAAAAGCCTGACAGAACTTCATGATCTCTTTATCGCTTTTGCCTTTGGGGTCAAAATCAGCGCCACCCTTCGCACCCCCAATATGAAGTCCGGTGATCGCATTTTTAAAGATCTGTTCAAAAGCAAGGAATTTCAGGATATCCGGATTGACTGAAGGGTGGAAACGCACGCCGCCTTTATAGGGACCCAAAGCATTGTTAAATTGAATTCTGTAGCCGTTATTGACATGGATGATATTGTCATCATCCATCCATTCTATTTTAAAGTGGATCTCTCTGTTGGGGACCATGATACGGTCGATGATGTTTTGGTGAAGATATTCGGGATGTTTTTCCATCAGCGGTTGTATCGTATCAAGCACCTCTTTGAGGGCTTGGAGAAAAATGGTGTCACTCTTACAGTTGCTTTTTTCGGCACGCCTCAATGCTTGCTCAATATACTCCATAGACTTCCTTTTTATGTATGTGAATAAAATTATATTACAATTTGTCATATTTTTAAACTTTTTCCCAAATTTAATGCATCATAGCTGTATGAATGCAAAAATAGATAGTGGTACTCCACCCCGAAAACAACAGAACCAAGGCAAAGAAAAAGCTAAAAAAGAGGTGATAGTGAACAGATTGACCTGTGCGACACTTGAGGGTGTGAACGCGCAGGTGATAGAAGTGGAAGCGACATTTACGAAAGGACTTCCGGGATTTACGGTGGTCGGTTTGGCCAGCAGTGACATTCAAGAGGCCAAAGAGAGGACAAAGTCCGCACTGCTCACCAATGATTTTGTTTTTCCCCCGCTGAAAATTACGATCAATCTGAGTCCATCTGACCTGAAGAAGTCAGGCACACACCTGGATCTTGCTATGGCACTGCTCATTGCCATGCATAAAACTACAGTAGAGGAGGAGGGACTTTTTGTCTTTGGTGAACTGGGATTGGACGGAAAGGTGAAAACAAGTTCCATGCTTTTCCCACTGGTACTCTCTCTTAAGGAGCAGGGCTTGATCAAACGGGCGATCGTTCCTAAAGAGTCCATCCCCTACCTGAGCCATATCTCAGGGGTAGATTTTATCGCTGTGGATACATTGAACGAGGCGATAGAGATATTGAAGAGCAAGCATTTCAAAGCCAATGTGCAGGCATTTTCTTATAAAGCGGAAAACTTTACAGTGAAAGAGAGATCATATTATTACGAAAAGAAATATGAGTGTGATTTTAGTGATGTCAAAGGGCAATCCGTAGCCAAAAGAGCTTCGCTCATTGCAGCAGCCGGAATGCATAATTTTTTGATGGAAGGGAATCCGGGATGCGGGAAAAGCATGATCGCCAAACGTATCAAAGATATCCTGCCTCCGCTCTTTGAGGAGGAGATACTCTCTATAGCCAAACATCAGTTTTTGGATGGTGTGACACCTAGCTTTTCAGCCCTGCGTCCTATAAGAGCCCCTCATCACACCGCCACCTCTGCATCTATTTTCGGTGGAGGATCCTCTGTAGCCAAGATAGGAGAGGTTGCCCTTGCACATAAAGGGATACTCTTCTTTGATGAACTTCCCCACTTTTCCAAAGCAGTTCTTGAAGCGCTTAGAGAACCTTTGCAGGATAGAAAAGTACATATAGCAAGGGTCAATGCCAAGATAGAATATGAAGCCGATATCATGTTCGTGGCAGCACAGAATCCTTGTCCCTGCGGTAATATGCTCTCCAAGAGTAAAACATGCAGGTGTTCAGAACTGGAGATCAAACGTTATCAAAACAAACTTTCCGATCCGTTTTTGGACAGGATAGATCTTTTTGTTGTGATGCAGGAAGTAAGTAAGGAGGATAAAGGGGACATTTGTTCAGCCCATATGCACCAAGAGGTGCTTAAAGCATTTAAGAGGCAAAAAACACGTGGACAGGAACGTCTCAATGGTAAATTGCGTGAAGAGGAGATAGAAGTATGCTGTATCCTAGATAGTGAAGCTTTAGGTATATTAGAGGGTGCGATACAACGCTTTGCGCTCTCCCATCGCTCTATTGCCTCGATCAAAAAAGTAGGACGTACCATCGCTGATCTGAATGGACATGAGGAGATAGAGAGATCGGATATACTTGAAGCGCTCAGTTATAGAAGAAGGAGATAGAAAAGGGCTGGTAAGTCCGGTATTAAAATACCGAACAAACCGCTTTTGTAATGATAAATCCACCGACAACAAGCCATGCGAACATAGCTGATGCGGTATAGACCGGTGCGAGTCCAAGTCCTTTGAACTTCGCAAAACGTGTCCCCATACCAAGTGCAGTCATTGCCATCGTCAGAAGGAACGTATCGACCTCGTTGATCAGACTTACGATATCCGTAGGCACAAGGTGAAGTGAGTTAAAACCAGCCACACCGATAAAGTAAACGGCAAACCAAGGGATAACCAGTTTCACTTTTTCACCGGCACCGCCCTCTTTTTTAGCACTGTAGCTTAGGTAGATACCAAGAATGATCAGCATCGGAGCGATCATAATGACCCTTGTCATCTTAACGATCACCGCTGCATCTGCCATCTCTTTAGGTGAACCTGGTACGGAAGCAGGTACGGCAACCACTTGGGCCACTTCATGGATCGTACCGCCTACATAGATACCGAACTCTTTTGCTGTCATATGAAGGAATCCTGCTGCAGGCTCAATGATCGCTGTGTAGAGTACCGGATAGAGGAACATAGAGATCGTACCGAAAAGTACCACCATCGATACTGCAATGGCTGCTTTATACTCTTCAGATTTGAGTACAGGTTCGGTCGCAAGTACCGCGGCCGCACCACACACTGATGCCCCTGAAGCAGTGAGCATAGAGGTATCTTTTTCCATACCGAAGATCCTGTGTCCTAGCCATGTACCAAGAAGAAAGGTCGAAGCAAGCATGATAAGTGAAACAAGAAATCCTGCCATACCGACATCGATGATCTCTTGGAACGTCAGTCGGAAACCATAGAAGACGATCGCAAAACGAAGGATCTTTTTCGCTGAGAAAGTGATCCCTCCCTGCCATGCTTCTGGAGTCTGGTTATGCAGCGTATTGGCATAAAAAATACCTATAACGATACCTATAACAAGCGGTGAGATACCCAATGCCTGTACAGCAGGGAAATCTGAGATAAATGTTGCAGCTGCTGCAAAGATAGCGACAAATAGAATACCGCTTATCGTACCCTTTCGCTTTTGTGGAGAAAATGGCATAAATATCCTTTAATTCAAAATTATTGATAACATTTTCAGAATTCTACTATAATTTTGATATAATTTACAAACTATTTGTAATAAATGATAAAAATCAATTCTAAAGAAGAGAAAAAAATATGAAATTAACACTTAGACAAATGGAGATCTTCCTCAATGTTGTGGTCTCTGGACACTTGACGAATGTGGCTAAAGATATGAAGCTCAGCCAATCAGCGATCTCCATGTCCATTAAAGAACTGGAAAATATTTTGGGTCGGCCTGTATTTGACCGGATCAATAAAAAACTTGTGCTGAATGAAGTGGGACGTGCATTTTATAAAGAGATAGACCCTATTTTTAAAAAGCTTTCAGACATTGAGTATGAATTTAAGAATTCAGAGAACAAGGGGATGATCAGGGTAGGTGCTAGTACTACGATCGTAGACTATTTGATGCCTGCCATTATCTGCAGCTATATGAGCTCTTATCCCGATGTGAAGATCACACTCAAAGAGGGGAATACCAAAGAGATTGCAGATATGATCAAAGAGGGAACGATCGATATAGGTTTTGTTGAAGGGCTTGTTCCCGGTTCGGAGATTGTCAAAGAGAAGATAGGGGTGGATGAACTGGTGGTTGTCACAGCAAATGAAGAGCTTTGCAAACCGTGTACGATCAATGAACTGGAACAAAAAAGATGGGTCCTTAGAGAAGAGGGTTCGGGTACAAGAGAGGTCTTTTTGGGCTATATTAAAGAGAAGGTGGATAATTTAAATATTTTCCTGGAACTTGGACATACGGAGTCCATTAAAAGTATTTTGATGAACGGTGAATGTCTGACGTGTATCTCCAAGATCTCAGTGAAAAATGAACTCGAGGAAGGGAAACTGTGCAAAATTCCTGTAGAGAACTTTGAGTGTAAAAGAGATTTCCTGATGATCTATCATAAGGACAAGTATCATAGTTCACTGTTTGAAAAGTTTGTCTTCTTCTCTAGAAAACTGATGATGCAGATGATAGAGGGGCAAAAAGCCTAGGTATCACGGTTTTCAAAACGCTCAAGGGCTTGCTGATACTCTTCGGGACGGTTCAGGTTCGTGAACGGTGTATCTTCATCAAATGTCACAAAGAGGGTATTGGCAAGGCGCAGCAGATCACCCAGTCTATGGTTCTCTTTTTCCAGTTGCCTATAGGCCAAAGGGAGGATAGATCTTTTATAGAGTCCGCAGAGCGGCTGCATGCCGCTTGGACTTTGTGCAACGATTGCATCGAACCTGCTTTCATTTTGTGCCAAAAGTTTCTCTATGGTCTCTTTATTGACAAAGGGCGCATCCACACTCAAAATAAAAACCTCGTCTGCTGTTAATATTTCAAAGACAGAGATGATCCCTACAAGCGGAGAGCTTTCCGGATAGTTGTCCTGGATCACCCTGCAATCAAAATCAAATTTATTCTTTTTTGCCGAGATATAGACTTCATTAAACAAGCTACTCAGTTTAGCCTGCTGGAATTGGGTCAGTGTAGGGTAGTTGGGAAAAGGGAGTAGTGCCTTGTCCTCTCCCATACGGGAACTTTTTCCTCCGGCAAAGATAACTACAGTTGTGATCTCTTTCATAGGGCTACATTCTCTTTACGTCTTTGATGTATCAGCAAGATGGCAAATGCCATAAAGGTAATGACAGACTCTATCAGGAAAAGATACTCTCCGTAGACCTGACCGGAAAGTACTGCCCCTACCGAACCTCCCAATCCAAATGCGATACCCAGAAAAAACTGCTGAGCAAGTTTTTTCTGGGTATAGAGTGAAAAGACATAGGTGATTGCCGCAGTATGGTAGAGTGCAAAACCGATGGCATGCAGGGACTGTGAGGCAAAGGTCAAGATGATCGAGTCTGGGAAGAGATAGAGTATCATCCACCTGAACGCAGTGACCAATGTAGCAAACTGCAGGATACGAAGCAGGTTCTTTTGCAGCAGGGGACCTTGAAAGTAGTACATAACAATTTCACAGATCACGCCAAAACTCCACATCCAACTTGTCATTTCAAGTGAAATGCCATGTGCCGTTTCGTAGATGGTAAAAAAGTTATAGAAGCCGCCAAACCCCACTTGCATTAAAAAGACAGAAACCCAAAATGCCCAAAATTGTGTGAGTGAAAATGAAGCATCTTCTTGCGGACTAGAGTGCGAGATCTTGTCATATCTTGTCAGCATAGCACCGAAAAGCAGGGTTAAGAAGGCTACAGCACTTAAGTAATAGAGTGCTTCATAGGGTGAGTCAAGTACTCTCCCAAGCCACAGTGCAATACCCATAAACCCAAGAGAACCCCACAGTCGTACTCTGCCGTAAATGTGTCTGGATAAAGAAGCCAGTGCGATGGTCTCAACATAAGGGAGTGAGATCCCCATTGCAGCACCAAAAAGAAGGTTTGCTGCAAGATAGATCCAAAAATCCTCTACAGTGGCTAAAAAAAGTAGGGTACCCACAAAGGTAAAGAGCAGGGAAAGCTGATAGACCTTTGGACTCAGGGAGAGAAAATGCCGAAACACAAAAGGGAGCAGAAAGCGCATGAAGGGAGCAGCTGAAAAAATGATACCCACTTCCAAAGGGGTATATCCCAGATCCAACAACACTTTTGGCAGGAAGATAAGATAGATACCGACAAGGGCAAAGTAAAAAAAGTAGTACCCCCCTAAAAGCGGTGAAAAAAATCTGTTGGCCGGTTTCATTTTTTGTTGACAACCGCCGTTGCAGACAAGAGGTCATGCAGTGTTTTGTTATCTCTCCTAAAAAACATCATTATCCACCCCAAAAAGGTGAAGAGTGAAAGGATTGCAGCAAGGTTCCTAAAAAGGATGATAAAAAGAGAAGGTCTCTTTTTGGTATGTTCATCAATGAGTATAATGTTGTAGGCACGATATCCCGGTGTTTGTCCCGTCTTATACATAAAAAGTGTTTGCAGTATGACCAAAGGGAGAAGTATATAGAACCACCCTAGAATTTTGTGTTCCGCAAAATCCTCTCTGCCATCCATCACAAGGTAAAAAACAATATACATGATAGGCATGAGAAGCATGAAAGCATCGGTTAGAAACGCCTTTATTTTCATGCCGGATGAGGCATAGTCATTTGGATTTGATGAAGATTTCACTTTGGGTGTATCTGCTTTCACCTTTCCCTGTTTGATCTCTCTAAAACGCTGTTTAGCCATTAAAAGTCCCAAATCGCAGCGGCGTAAGGCCCCGAAAAATCCACGTTCGCATCAAACCCGTTGAGCAATTCATCACTGTCTACATGAAATGCTTTGTACCCTGCTTCCAGACCCAGTCCCATAGCCAGGGTATACCGGGCTGAGATTTCATAATCGTAAGCGGTGATATCCCAGTAGCTGACGGCATTGCCCTCGAGCTGAAAAGAGAGATCCGTGGCAGGCACAGTAAAACGTACTTTACCGTAGATCATCGGAACCCAGGCTGTAAAGTCTGCAACATCACTGCTTACATTGCTGCGCACACCTATATCTCCAGAGACATATCTGAGGGTAAGCCCGGCATCTGTCTCAGCCCAATTATCAAGCAATTCATAATAGAGTGTGACGTCGGTCATGTCAAGAGAGAGGCTGCTCTCTATCGCACTGTTATAGGTATGATCTCCCCATGTGAAGTCAATGACATTGCTGCTTCCTTCATGTGAAAGTGCAGTATATCCCAATTTTATATTGGGGATGAGAGGCATAGGATGCTCCAGATAGGCTTTGATAAAGGTATCCTGCTCTTCACTGAAGCCCAGCGTATCCTCAATATCTACAGCGCTCCCTTTATATGAGGCATCGCCGTTTGGCTGATGATTGAAAAATCCGAGGGAGATCTCTCCCCCTGCCGTATCGGCATGAAGCTGGTTTAGCGTGAGCAGTAGTAGGACGGGTGCAACTTTTTTTATATTCAACATTTTATTGTAATCCTTTTTTATTTTTTATATTCAACATTTTATTGTAATCCTTGTGTCATAGTAAAGATAGGCAGAAGCATTGCTGCCACGATGATACCCACAACCGCACCGATAAAGAGCATCATGAACGGCTCAAGCAGGCTGAGAAGCAGTTTGAGTTTGTCCTCATTCTCTTCGGCATAGAGTGCTGAGGTATTGTCAAGTATCTGTGCGACTTCACTCGACTCTTCCCCCAGAGCCAGAGATTGCATAAAATTGCGTTTGAGCTTTACGCCTTTTGACATTTGAAGTGCATTGGAGAGTTTATTCCCTTCAAGCACTTTTACCGATGCTTTCTCAAACAGGTCACGCAAGCCATGGTTCGCAAACGTCGCCTTGGCAAGCTGTACTGCCTGGGCATAAGCAACACCTGAACTGAGCATCAGGGAGAGGATGTACGAAAACCTCCCAAGTTCATGATTTTGGATCAGCGGTCCCAGAACAGGTATCTTCAGCAGTATGGAATCAACGATAAGATGAAAGGTCTCGATTTTTGCATAGGCAATTTTAAACATGAGGATCACAGAGAGGATCACCACGATGATCGCAATATAATGGGCGGTCAAAAAGTCGCTCAGACCAAGTACAAATTGAGTGATCGGAGGAAGCGCCTGACCGGTGTCTTCAAAGATGCCTGTGATCTTGGGCACCACAAAAGCGATGAGAAAAGAGGTCATTCCTATAGCAACGGTAAAAATAATAGCAGGATATACCATCGCTCCCTTGACCTGTTTTTTGACTTTGTTCTGGGCAGAGAAAAAATGGCTCATGTTGGTAAGGACCTCGACCATTTTCCCCCCTTGTCCTGCAACATTGAGGCTTTGAAGAAAAAAATCGGGCAGAGCATAGACCTTTTGGGTATTGAGTGCATGGTAGAGAGACTTCCCCTCATCGATCATTGTTTTGACAGAGTTGAGAAAAGAGACATATTTTTTTTCACCTTCATGCTGGTTCTCAAGAAGCTTGACCGCAGTGAGTATGGTCATGCCTGACTTGAGATAAGAGGAGAGTTCTTTGGAAAAAGTACTCAGCAGTTCCCCCGGCATTTGACGTTTGGAAAAGGCTTCGAGTGAAAACTCTTTGGTAGGGGTAAGCCCTTCATGATAGATATTTTGTGTACGAAGTTTCTGTCCTGCTTCTTCCTCAGAACTTGCCGTAACAGTACCTTTGACCTTTTTCCCTGTTTTGTCAAACCCTTTGTACTTAAAAAGCATCCGCGTCTATATCCTTGCAGTAGATTACAGGTATTATAACTTTTTTAGCTGTATCTAGCTATAAGAAAAGATACACGATGGTAACACTTTATTGAAAGGCATCCAATGTGAACTGGTAATAGTTCGAAGAGTGTTTATCTTTTAGCATCACTTCATTAATGATGGCTGCAGGTCCTCCCTCTTCAGGCAAAGGCGTGATCCTGATCACTTCGGGGATATAGATTTCCCTTTGGTTCTTCTTTAATATCTCACGGCTTTTCAGATCATTTATCTTGAAAGAGCCAGACAATATCTCATAAGCGCTCTTTGTCTCTTTGTGTTGCTGAAAAATAGAAGGGTCCAAATAAAGAGAATCCTGTAAAGCACGTTTATTCCTCTCCGAAATGTAGACGATCTGTTCATGGTTGTCCGTATGTACTTTGAGTACAGGAACAATGGCAAGTGAAAGGATGATCACAGAGATCAGTATCTCGATAATGGTAAAAGCCGGGCGTAACAGTTTCAATAGAATGCTCCTCTGTCAGAGGCCAAAGCACTGTTTCTTAACCAATACTCTTTGGCCTCTTCGGGGGAAGAGAAGCGTTGGGGCTCTCCAAAAAAAGCAGGAAGGAAATAGCTCCCTTCACCATTTTTCAAAATGATCTGGGTGGAACTTCCATTCTTAAAGAAATCCATGACCAGACAAATTTTCTGATCTTGATAGCGCCCGTATTCGATACGGGTCAGTGCGTCATATGGATCAAGTGTATAGGCTTGGATATTCGTAAGGTCTATAGGGCTTGTATACTCTTCAAATGGAGAGGAGAGATCCGATCTGAAGTAACACGAACGGCATTGATCGATACAGAGCAGTGTACCTCTCCCGTTAAAGAGCTCTGATGAGAGTATATTGGATTTAAGGTTGAGGGGGGTGAGTGCTTTTGGTTTTGTTTCACCTACCTCCAGCCCCCGAAAACCAAGGAAATAGACCATAGAG
Organism: Sulfurovum sp.; assembly: GCA_041546475.1. Taxonomy (GTDB): domain Bacteria; phylum Campylobacterota; class Campylobacteria; order Campylobacterales; family Sulfurovaceae; genus Sulfurovum. The sequence goes on along the minus strand of JBFEWI010000001.1, from coordinate 7,922 downwards.
ACAATGAGAATAACGATAAGAAGCTCTAAAAGTGAGAAGCCTTTGCTTGCGTTATATCTCTTGAGAGTGGACATAAAGGTGGCTTATTTGTTACATTCGCTAAAGAGAATATCTCTATTGCTATCTTCACCACCCTCTTTTCTGTCAGCAGCAAAGGAGATGAGTTCAAACTCTTCACCCTTGTTGATATAGATAAAAGGTGTTTTCCATGAGTCTTTAGGCATCTCTTTGAGGTAAGGTTTTGTACGGTAATTAGGATACTTATCCGCATCGGGGTTGCTTAAAAGTGCTTCAAACCCCTCTTCTGTTTCGGGGTAGGTGCCGTTATCAAGTTTAAACATATCAAGTCTCTTTCCCAGATCATTCATTTTTAAACATACTGTATCTCTTTTAGCCTCATCTGCAGCATCCATCAGTCCTGGAGCTACAACAGCAACAAGTCCTCCCAAAATAACGATCACGATGAGTAGTTCTATAAGGGAGAAACCGGCTCTTAGTTGCATATTTTTTTTCATAGATGTCCTTTAGTTTGCTTTGGTATAATATTTTGATCCAACTGTACAAATTTTACTTTAATCGAGCTTTTAGATGGATAAAACCCAACCTACCCAGAACAGTGTCAAGCATAGACAAGGCTTTGCCCTCCTGATCACTCTGTCGGTCCTAGCCCTTATCATCGCATTGACCACTGTGCTCCTGAGTTATTTTGAGGAAGTCAAACAGGATGCCAGTGATACAAAAGCACTTATACAGGCAGATATATACTACAAAAATATAACAAATATATTTCAAGAGATTAAAAATAAAAAAACCCTTTTTTCTGTATTATACACTACAGCATTTCCCCTGCAGGCACCCGATGGCAGGTTTTCACTGCAGTTGCAATGTGATCCTTTATATAAAGGGGTGAACATCAACTGGCTTGGGTTGGAAGACAGTGGCAAAAATGCAGTCTATAGTTCCGTAGCACAAGAGCTTTTTGAATTTATTGCCCAAGAGTATACTATACAGGATCCGCAAAGACTATATGAGATGCTGCTCGAAGAGATGGGCAGGAAGAACATATTGGTGCAAAAAGAGCAAAGCAGGCTTCACCAAAAAAACGGTATTATATCTTACAGGCAGTTCACAGATATCATCAGCCGTTACCAGTTTGAGGTCGATGATCCTGAGATAGGGGCAGTGCCTTGGAAAAAATATTTTAGTTTTTCTCCTGAAGCAGATAAAATAGATGCCCAGTACAGCTCCCCGGAGCTGCTCGCATACTTGTTTGAGATGGATGTTGCAACGGCCAAAGAGTGGTCATCGCTTGAAGAGAGAGGCACACTGGAAAATTTTATCCGTGAAAATGGAGGAGAGTATGAGAAAAGGAAAAGCATTCTTGCGGGTGAAACGTTCTTAGAAGCGGCTGAGTGCTCCGTAGGTTATGCTATGGCAGATGATCAGTATGGATTTAGATTTGAATATATTAAGGGAGAGGCAAAATATTTTGAATTTTATGGCAGACAATAAAGCGTTACTTCTTGTACATCCTTCTATGGAGCCTGTCTCTTTGACAGAAGCGGTGAATGTCATGTTGCCGCCACAGTTCTATACGATTAAAAAGGAACTGTTGCCCCTCCGTTACGCGTATCAGGCAAAGAAGATCGCACCATCACTTTTTGAAGGTTTACTTGGAGCCGGTGAGTATGAGTATATGGTATGGAAAGAGGATGAATCGTGGGTCTTCTTGGCGTATGATCTAGAAAAGATCACGGCATTTTTGGAGAGCAAAGGTTTTGCTTTGGAGCACATATCCAAACTCTTTTTTGCCCAGCAGTCCGTTGACCTTTTCGATAAACCGCTTTTATTGGGAGAAAATGATGCACTTGTCTCTTTGGACCATACGGTAGTGGTCGTTCCAAGAGGGGCTCTTGCAGACGAGCATACTTCTTTACTGGCCTTTGACAACAGCTTTATGCCCAAAAAAGGTATCGTGCTCTCTGGAGCATACGGTTCCGTGCTGAGCCTGAAACAAGCGTCGATGCTAGCAGCTATATTTGTGCTTTTTGCCTTAATGTTCTTCATTGAGGGGAGTCGTTACAGTGATGATGCACAAGCTGGAGAGGCCAAGATGCAAGAACTGCTTTCCGCTTATCCGACGCTTCAGAGTACCTATACACGAGAGAGTATCATGAGCAAATACAAAGCGATCGATACAACCGAACGAAAAAAGCGGGAGATCGTTAAAATGGCATCAGGGATGATCTTTAAAGGTGTGACACTCTCTTCCTTGGAGATAGATGCCAAGCGCTATAAAATACACTTTACCTGTAAAGATGCCCAGGTTGCAAAGCGTCTTAAGCAGTTGGCAGCAAAGAACAACCTCAAAACTTCAACTGTTTCAGGGAGTAATGACTTGAAGATAGAAGGTACACTATGACCTGGAAAAGATATCAGAATGAGTTGATCGCACTGATGGCATTTGTTTTCATGCTGGGGGCCTATGGGTATAAGACAGCACAGGTCTCCTCTCAGGCTCAAAGCCTTGCTGAGGCAAGACACTCTTTAGAAGAGGTCCAAGAGGTCATCTCCCTGAAGAAGATATGGGACGATACGAGAACCGGCAAAAAAGTAGAGAGGCTACAGACGCTTGTCCCCTCTTCCAAGATCACATGGAACAGCCAGAACAAAAAGGTGACAGCAAGCTATAAAAACTTAACGGCGGCAGAGTTAAATACTCTTGTGACCAAGATCCTCAATGTTCCTGTAGAGATACAAGCACTTAAGATACGAAAAGTCGCTTCATCTTACGATGTGGAGTTCAAATGCAAATGGTAAAAAAGAGCGGTATCGTATTGATAGTGGCCTGGTTTGCCATACTTGTCATGATGCCCAAGCAGGCGTTCTATTATAAGTTGGAAGAAGTGCTTGCCAAGCAGGAGTTGGAACTCAATGAAGAACAAATAGATGAAGGATTTTTCTCTTTGAAGCTGCATCAGGTCACGGTGTACTTTAAAGGTATCCCGGTGGCGACCATTGAAGAGATGGGCCTCTTTACGCTGCTTTTCTACAGCAACCTCGAGATACAGGGGCTTCATGTGGATGACTCTTTAAAAAGAATGGTACCGCAAGAGACGCAAAATGCACTGCTCTCACACTCTATTCTCTCTCCCCTGAAGGTCTCTATGGATGCAGTTGGTTCTTTTGGCGGGATGACAGGTACGATCGATCTTAATGCGCGTACGGTACATTTGGATTTCAATGAGAGCAAGCACATAGAGATGTTAAAGTCTCAGTTGAAAAAATCTGAAAAAGGATGGTTCTATGAAACATCTTTTTAAACCTGAAATTGCAAAAGGGCTCTGGTCACTGTTGATCCTGCTGCTTGTGATCAAAATGGCCTGGTTTGTGGTTGAAGTGCTATGGCTGCCGACCATGGGGGTAAACCATAGTGAAGAGAGGGGAGCCAAAGCCCTTTACTATAGGGTCAAGCTAAGCCCCAATGATGCAGCAGCACCTACGTCAAAGAGACCTGTACAAACTGCAGGACGTATTCAGGATATCAAACTTTTGGCTGTCTATAATGCCTCCGATGTCACAGTCGTGACGGTAGAATACAAACGTGCAACAAAAGTCCTTGCCAAAGGTGAAGCGATCAATGGATTTGTCCTCGAAGGTGCAGGGAGCAATTATGCGACTTTTAGTAAAGGTGCAAAAACCTATCAGATCGATCTGATCGTCAGTAGAAAAGGAGCAGGGAGCATCAAAAGTGCTCAGCCTTCAGCGGCTTCTGCCTCTTCAGAAAAGAGAGTGGAGGGCGAAGTAGTAGATGCCGGGGATCATAAGATCGTAGATCGCTCACTGCTGGACCATTATGCTAAAAACATGGATGATATTTACAAGAATATTGGTATCAGGGAGATCAAAAAAGGTAAGGACCTGGAAGGGTTCAGTATCTCCTTTATTAGAAAAGGTTCGCCTTTCGCGAAGCTGGGGATCCAAAGAGGTGATGTGATCAAATCTATCAACGGTCAAAAGATAGACAGCTACAATGCTGCTTTTGATGTGTACAAAAATATTGCAAATATCGATAACCTGACACTGGTTATTCAAAGAGGTAAAGAAGAAATGGAGTTAGAATATGAAGTTAACTAAAATTGTATTGAGTATATTGCTGGTATTGTCTGTAGCATCCTATGGAGAAGAAGAGACGGTAGATGTGAACTTCCGTGACCTTAGCGTCAAGGACTTCATTGAGATGGTCTCTAAGATCACACAAAAGAACATCCTGATCGAAGCAGAGCCCACAGGAAAGATCAACTTCGTATCCACCAAGCCTATTAAAAAAAGTGCACTCTTCTCTTTGGCGAACTCTATACTCGGAGGCAAAGGGTTAACGATCATAGACCAGGGTGAGTATTATAAAGTGGTCAAAGGCACCGATGCAGCGGGAGAGGGACTTGAAGTAAGCAGCTCTATCAAGGGTGAGACAATGAAAACGGTCATGTTCCCGTTAAGGAACACCAATGCAGCCGTACTTCGTGCAAAGATCAAACCGCTTTTGGACAGAAGTGCAAAAGTGATCTCTTTTAAAGAGAACAATGTCTTGGCCATTACTGCAACTCCGAGAGTATTGGAATCGATCGCAAAAGTGATCAATGCGGTCGAGACAACTGGTGAAAAAAAATCGGTGGTGATCAAATTGAAAAACTCTTTGGTGAAAGATATTTTTGCCAATGCACAAAATATGTCTAAGAAGATCTTTCCGCAAACGATCGAGAGCGAAAAGGTCGATATCTTTAAAGATGATGCGACCAACTCGATCATACTGGTGGGTAACCCTAAGAATAACAACCGTATGATCAAGTATATCAAACAGCTCGATATTCAAGGTGAGAGTACCACACAGAAGATGTATGTGATCCGGCTCAAAAACTCCAATGTCGAAGAGATGGAGAAGATCATGAGCAAACTGATCTCCCAGATGAACGATGTGGCGATGAAGACACCTGTCAAAGGTGCAGAACCGCCAAGCAAGGCGATGGTCGTCTCGGATATCGAAAGAAATGCACTGATCCTGCTTGCAACGGCAGAACAGATGAAGAATATCAGGGACACGATAAGAAGGATCGATATCCCTAAAGTACAGGTGTATGTCAAAGCGAAGATCGTTGAGGTCGACAGCAATATGGCACAACAGGTCGGATTGAAATACGGATTTAATGGCGGGGCTATCACCTCTAACGGTCTCTATACGCTGGCAGGGAATATGGGAGCTTCGGCACTGCAGATCTCTCCTGCGCTTTTAGGCTTTTTGAATGCGAATACAAATAACTTTGAAGGGTTTGATCCGAATGGCAATCCGATCTACTCTAATGACCCGGCTTTTTCGTTTGATGCAGTGGATAAGGTCTTTGCTTTGGGTGCTACACTGGATCTTTTGGAGAATAATGGTGCTGCACGTATCTTAAGCGAACCCTCTGTGCTTTGTACCAACAACAAAGAAGCTGAGATCTATGTCGGTCAGACAATGTCCATCTTGACACAGGCGCAGCAATCCACTACAGGTGTCTCCAATGTGGTCAACAACTATTCAAGAGAGGATATCGGTCTGAGTCTCAAGGTGAAACCAAGACTCTCGAGCACCAATAAAGTCACCTTGGAAGTAGAGACCGTACTGGAAGATATCGACCCTTCTTCGGCACAAATGGCAGACAGACCAACAACGACAAAAAGAACCGTGAAGACCAATGCGATCGTGAATAACGGTGAGATGATCATACTAGGCGGATTGATCAAGAGAACAGGTGGTAAAGGGATCTCTAAAGTACCATTGCTGGGAGATATTCCGGTCTTAGGAGAGTTGTTCAAGCATACGTCAGATATAGAGCAGGAACAGAATGTCGTGATCTATCTTACACCGTATATCGTGAGAGAAAGTGGGGACCTTCAGAAGTTGAAAAGTATGCTGGCTGAACTCGAAGAGGTACAGAGCAGATATAATACTTTCTTCAATGAAGCGCTGGAAGAAAAAACAGGTATCTCTGCCGAAGAGGCCATTGTTCCCGCAAGCAGAAGAATTCAGAGAAAACCTAAAAGCAATTTAAGTATCTTAGAGGAAGTATGATGCATTTTCCCCGCCTTCAGGATGTAAACCTTGACCCTCTCTGGGAAGAAGAGATAAATCACAAGCTGGCAATCAGGCACTTTTTACTTTTTTCTATGATCGATGATGTCAAAACCTGTATTGTTGAAGAAAAGACACTGGGCGATGCACTGAACTATCTCTCAAAACTCTCGTTGGATTATCCTATTACAATGGTAGATGCCGAGAGCTTTGAACGCTTAAAAAATAAATTTTTGGAGATCCAGACAGGATCCGATTTTGATGAGATGGCAACGACCTCAGAGGAGCTCATAGAGGTTGAATCTGACCTGCTTGAATTTATTCGTAATTCTCAGGACCTGCTTTCAAGTGAAGAATCGGCCCCGATCATCAAGCTGGTCAATTCACTCTTTTTCCAGGCACTCCAAAAAGGAGCCAGTGATATTCACATTGAGAGCGGAGACAAGAAGGGTGAAGTACGTCTACGTATGGACGGTGCTCTGAAAAAACATTTAGATCTTGACAAAAGTATTGTGAACTTGGTCATTAACCGTATCAAGGTCATATCAAATCTGGATATCTCTGAGAAAAGAGTACCGCAGGACGGGCGAACACAGTTGGCGATCTCCGGAAAAAGTATCGATGTCAGGGTTTCTATACTCCCGACCTATCACGGAGAGAGGGTCGTGATGAGGATCCTTGCGCAAACCGAGCATATCCCCACACTGGAATCTTTAGGTTTTGTAGATGAGATCACGCAGGATCTCTATAGACTGCTTAACCATGCACACGGTATGATACTGGTCACCGGACCCACAGGTTCAGGTAAATCAACCACCCTGCATGCCTGTCTTCAGCATGTCGCCACGCCGGATAAGAATATCATTACTGTAGAGGATCCGGTGGAGTACAATGCAGACAATATCTCCCAGATACAGGTCAACAGCAAAGTAGGGCTGACCTTTGCAGCAGGGTTACGTTCTATTTTGAGACAGGACCCGGACATTATCATGGTAGGAGAGATACGTGATAACGAAACAGCAGAGATCGCACTGCGTTCAGCATTGACCGGGCACCTGCTGCTCTCCACCCTGCATACTAATGATGCAACGTCAGCTTTGAGCCGTTTGATGGACATGGGTATAGCGAACTTTCTTGTCTCTTCTACCCTGTTGGGTGTACTGGCCCAAAGGCTTACACGTAAACTCTGTGTGCACTGTAAAGAGGAGATAAAGCTTGCACCTGCAATCGCACAGGAGATAGGCGTGCCTGAAGAGAAGATCTTCTTTAAAGCAGTAGGGTGCAAAGCGTGCGATTTTACAGGCTATAAGGGCAGACAGGCCATTGGAGAACTTTTTGTCATTGACGATAAGGTGAAACAGATGATGAAAGATGATTTCAATGACCATCAGATCAGAGAAGCGATGAAAAAAGAGGGAATGAAAACCATCGCCGATAAACTCAAAGCGATGCTTTTAGCGGGTGAAACAAGCTATGAAGAAGCGATCCGTGTCGGACTGATGGACGGCTAAGGTCCATGACTAAACGTAAAGCATTCACCCTTTTAGAAGTACTTATCTCCATTGCCCTTATGGGTATCGTGATCGTAGCCCTTTTCTCTTCAGTCGATATGATGCAGGACTCCAATCAACAACTTGCCCAATATTTGGAAAAGTCTAAAAAAACCACCAATGTCACCAAAGTATTGTATCTGGATATGATCAATTCTGATGGTAATATCACGATTACAAAAGATGAATTCAGCAGAGTTTGTATCGGTGAGACACGAAATTCCCTTTATGCGCTCCCCTCAGCAAAAGTCTGTTGGATCGTG